>DAHXLD010000014.1 GCA_027371845.1 Candidatus Saccharimonadota bacterium | reverse complement strand
GGTTGGGGGTTCACCCAGATTCTGGTAGTGAATTCATTAACAAACTAGCACTACCGTGGTTTAAAGCTAACGGCATTGAACCAAGTCGCTCCAGACCAAATAAGAAAAACGACAATTGTTATGTTGAACAACGAAACTTAGTAGTAGTCCGTAAATATGTTGGCTATGAGCGCTATGACTGTGTTGAAGCTGTTAATGTAATGAATAAACTATATGAAGTCTTAAGATTGTACCTTAATTTCTTTCAACCGACATTTAAACTTCAAGGTAAACAGAAACGAGTCAACAAAGACGGTAAACAATACGCTAAGCCCTACAAACGGCGCTATGACAAACCTAAAACTCCCTATGCTCGAGTATTGGCTAGAGAAGATATTGATCAGCCTGTTAAAAACCTCTTAACGGAACAATACGAAAGACTTAATCCCAAGCTTTTACGTGATAGAATTAATTCATTAACAATTAAACTAGAAAGGACTCAGCGAGAACAAGGTTATCACTATTAAATACTACATGATCTTACATGAGTCATTTCGGTAACAGTTTATTACTATCTAACGCGTAAAATGTCTTGAAATTTATAATCTTTTTTATATAATCTAAATATGACTCAAAAAATGATAATTAAGCATGTCATTCTAAGCCGTAATATGCGGGATTGAGTTAATTATTAATAAATAAGATTATCCCGCTTTAAAAAGCGGTTTTTTAATATAAGGGGGAATTATGTTAAATGAAGAAGAAATAGAATTAACGTCAAATGAACCAAAATTAGATTTTAATAAAGTGCCGAATTATCTAGATGTAAGAGAGGCTCAGGGTAGTGGCGACGTTGAACGCTTAGCAGAATTACTAAGAGAATTAGCTAAATTTACAAAGGCCGTAGAGGTTACTGTCGATCTAGGAAGTAATTAATTCCTTAACATTAAATAATCTTTCGGTTTTCTTTAAAAGCCAAAATATTCTCCATATACTTAAGTCGTTATGATCTTCTCGATTAGAATCAAAACTTTCTTCCGATAATATTTCAGCTCCATCATTAAAAATAGCATATCTAGCTAAGCCGGCCTCAATCCTATTTATTTTGTGGTCTGATATTCTATTAGAAAATTCAAATCTTAAGAAAAACGAATTATGCACTAAACGTTCTCTAAATATTACTTCTACGAAATCAGTAGATGCCAAACCGTCAACCTCGTAATGATATGAAAAACTTTCGTTAGAATCTTCTCCTAAAATGCAGAATGGAGGAAGAAGACCTCTAAGATTATATTTGATTTTCTCAAAAAGATAAGCGGTTACAAGCCCCTTTGGCTGTTCAACCTCTAGATTAGGAATTTTTTCAATACTCATTATTTAAGAAATTAATACAATTATATTACTTTCATTAAGCTTTCACTAAATCAAACTTAATCATCAAGGAAGTCACCAGTTTGATGAGCCCAAAGTTTAGCGTAAATACCATTCTTTTTTTGAATTAGTTCTTTATGACTGCCTTCTTCAATAATTTGACCATTTTCCATTACTAAGATCCGATCCATTTTTTGAATAGTACTAAGACGGTGAGCTACAACTATAGCGGTTCTGTTCTCCATTAATCTCCAAAGGGCTTTTTGAATTAATGCTTCACTTTCACTATCTAAAGCAGATGTCGCTTCATCGAGTATAAGGATTGGAGAATTCTTCAACATTGCTCTTGCTATAGCGATTCTTTGCCGCTGACCACCACTTAACTTAACGCCTCGCTCGCCAACTAAGGTATTGTATTTCTGTGGTAATGATTCGATAAAATCATGAGCACTGGCAGATTTAGCGATAGCTTTAATTGTTGATTCATCGGCCTCAATGTCCCCATATGAGATATTCTCCTTAATCGTTCTATGGAACAATGTCGGCTCTTGAGGAACATAAGCTATTTTTGATCTTAGATCCGTTTGTTTAATATTAGCAATGTTTTGATTATCTATTAGTATAGCTCCTGCTTTAATATCGTTAAACCTTAGCAACAAACGCGTCAAAGTCGTTTTACCTGATCCAGAATATCCAACTAATCCAACCTTTTCACCGGGTTTGATGCTTAAATTTAAATCTTTAAACAGCAACTTGTCCTTCTCGTGACCAAAATCTACATGCTCCAACCTAATTCCACCCCTGATTATTCTAACTTTCTCAAAGTTTTTAGGATCATTTAATTCAATAGGCTGGCTAAGCATATCTACCATTGGGCTAGCATCTCCAATTATTCTTACATAATTTCTGGTAATCTGACTAATCAGCCATATTTGAGAAACTACATTCAAGGTATAGTTGATCGCTAAATAAGTAGTTGCAATACTACCTAATTTATATTGAGTAGCAAAAATAGCCGCAATAAAAGCTGAAATATTCATGATTGTCATCATGACTCCAAAGCTACCCGTAACAAGTAGAACCGACTTCATTTCTTTAAAAATTGCTGACTTCCAATGGTTGATTTTATTTTTATATTCCTTTAATTCGTATTCTTCTTTAGCAAAAGCCTTAACGGTTGAAATATTTGCAATAACATCAGCAAAATAAGCAGTATTATCGCTAGATTTAGTAGCTACTTCTCTACTTATGTGGGCAATCGAGCTTTGAAACCTAACAATTAAAAAGGAGATCCCGATTGATAATAGAAACAGAGCCAAAGCATATTGCCAATATATAAAACCCAAGAAAATAGTTACCGACAGAACAGTCCCAACAACGGGGGTAATGGTAAATATTAAAGTATCCCAAAACCTTTCGATTGAACCTATTAACTTATTAGAATCAGACACGATCCCACCACTCATATGATTAGAGTGAAAATTTAAACTTTTAGCGGTCTGATTCTCTAGAATTTGATGAGATGTAATTTCCTCCATTCTTGTTTCAACTACATAGGCTAAAGCAATAGTTACTCTTACGGCAATAACTTCACCTAAAAAGAGAGTAACGATATATCCAATTAAGAGCCCGATGCTGTCGTTAAAATTTGATCCTCCATGAGCTATTTGAGCTAACAATTTAGAAACAAATATAGGAGAAACGGCCATTGTTAAAACAGCAAAAATAAGCTGTGAAATGACCATTCCTAAAACACCAAAAGGTGAAATCTTATACAAGTTAAATAGAAATTTTACTACCGCCTTAGGATTTGAGATGGGTGTTGTATTCTTATTCATAGACCGATCCTCCTAAAATCGACCCATTTAAATTAATATTGTTGTTTGTTGTTTGTTGATTAAAAAACTATTGACTAACAAAAAAGATGCCGGAAAAGGCACTTTTATATGTCTTATTGTCTGTAGATACTGTCATTATTGCCCTTTCCTTTAAATAATATCAATTAATTTAACACTAAACTAAAGCATAATGCAAGTATTCTGCTTACTTCATTGTGGACTCTTTAGTTCTAAGAATAGTTAGACCAAGAGTATCACGGTATTCTACGGTTTATGGTATCCTATAGCCTCAATACTTTTGATTACCTTTTGATATAATAGAAAAGTTATGTCTCTTATATTTATTACTGGGGTATCGGGAACCGGAAAATCTACTGTTTGCCAAGGATTAAAATCGAGAGGATACGAAGCCTATGACGTTGACGATGACGGATTGGGTAGGTGGCAAAATAAAGAATCGGGTTATATACATCCTAAATCGTCTATTAAAGCTCATCAGAGAACTCAATCTTTTTTAGATAATCACTTATGGGTAGTCCCCCGTCAAAAAGTTGAGGATTTAGCTAAACTCGCTATGAATAAAAAGGTTTTTCTTTGTGGTGTATTTTCAAACGAGAATGAAATGTTTGACCTATTTAGTAAAATAATTGCCCTAACAATTGACAAAGAGACTTTAATTAATCGTATTAAAAGCCGCACCAATAATGACTTCGGAAAATCAGAGCACGAGCTTATTCATATTTTAGATTGGCACAAAGAAGTTAATAAATCTTATAAGAGATCTGGGCACGTAATTATTGACTCTACTAAAGGGTTGGATCAAGTTATAGACGACATAATAAAATCGACTTAAAAATCTAGCTGAGTTGTTTGGTCTATTTGCAAAATTATTATCGTAATAATTACTCCTCTGTAATGACATTTTGTACGCCCTTTATTGTCTTAGCTAAAATATCCTCTGGAGCTTTTTCTATATACTTTGCCTTTCTGCTTCGAAAATCAACGCTTCTAACATGGAATGGTAAAATTGCTCCACTTGTTTTTGTATTTGCTAGTAGTATCTCGTATGGTAATCCAATAACTTTGCTGGTTATAGGACAAATAACAGTTATATTAGTATGAAGCGCAAGCTCTTTAGGTGAAATTACTATTACTGGTCTGCGCCCAGATTGCTCATGACCCACTCTAGGCTCTAACACCATCCAGGCAATATCTCCTCGTTCGGGTACATAATCTATGTCAGTCATCTATGATTTCAGCCCCAACATCAGGACCCCAATCAAGCTCATTATGCACGTTTTTAGGAGTTACTCCTTTAAGCATAGTTTTTAAAGTAAAATTGTCTGATGATATTACTGGTGTAAGTATTATTGATTGACCCTTTAAGCTGACTGTTAGTAATTGTTTGTCTTTAAGCTTAGCGGCCTTAATAATTCTTTTTGGCAAACGAACACCAGAACTGTTGCCCCATTTTTGTAAAGATTGTGTTACAACAATGTTTGTACTCATATATACAAGTATACACGTCCTTAGGAAATAGTCAATGCGATTTAGTGGCCCTTATTGGGCATATTCCGAATGGATTGTCATAGAAGTCATTAGTTTATCTAAAGCAATAGGAATAGCTAGCGACATGTTAAGCGGGTATTTTCGGGTAAGGTATCATTAAGGGTAATAAATAACTAAAATTGATAATATTTAAACTACTTGGTACTCAATTTGATTGCGTCTAATTCCTTGGACTCTTTATTTGGGTCGGCCCAGGCAGATTCAAAGTCTTCAAACAAAACATGTCTTTTGGGATGAGGTGGTAATCCTGGATCATGTATTATTAATGACTTATCGTCATACCCTATAATAGTAACTGCATGGCCAAAGTACCCATTCTTACCATTTAGTCTACGCGAGTTTAATAGCACGCAAAGTAGATAGCCTTTATCTAAGTAACTTTTAATATCTTCAATTGTAGGTGTTTTGCTCACTAGTAGTCCTTTATCTATCATTTGTTTTGCTCGTTTTTGCTCTAACGGTATATTACTGTGTTCAATCTGCCACTGACCAACGTCTTGTCCGCTTGTTTGTATCAGATAATCTCCACCCCTTTTAAAAAACTCGTCATAATCAAAAACTTCATAATGTTTAACATCGAAACCATTGTCGTTAAACCAAAGAACTCCCGCACTTGCCCAAGTTCCTTTGCCGACCTCAAAGCCTGTTATTTTAGACCATTCGTCCCAATCAATTTCAAAATCTGGCTTATAGTACTTTACGATCATCATATAAGCTGATTGTAGACAATGCAGATCATCTTTAGTATTAGGCACAAACGGTACGTCATAGTTCATTACATTATGATAACAAAATTGCTATAGGACTTTAAAACTACTAATTTATTTCTTGTTGTACAAAGTAGGGTTTGAAAGTAAAAACAAGACTTGGTGCAGCAGGTAAAGAAAAGTTTACATCTTTTTAGTAATGAACTGGCTCCTTGATAAGAGACGCTAGAACATCCTTGCAATCATTTCTTACTCCGAAAGAATTGATTGCAACAAACTATACAGTCTTTCACGATCTATACTCTTCAAATCCCCTATATATGCCCTTAGTCTACTTTTATCAATAGACCTTAATTGATCGCAAGCCGCACTTGATTTTATACTCATAATAGTTACAGAGGTTCGAAATGGCCACGGCTTAACGGTAGATGTTAATGGCACAACTAGAACAGTATTTAGATCTTCGTTCATATCGTTAGGAGAAACAACAATACAAGGACGAATTTTGCGTAACTCTGCACCCTTAACAGGTTCTGGGTCAAACCAGTAAACCGAAGATTGCTTAGGAAAGTCTATCATGAGTTTTTTGCCACTCTTCAAATGAAGGACCTCTCCATGGTAAATGACTTAAACCATCATTAGAGACAAGATCCATATCTCTAAATTCCTGAGAGGGTTCTTTCTCTGTCTTCATGAGCGCCTTAATCTGAATCGCCCATCCTTCACGAGGATGTGCAGATTTACTTATTATAATTTTACCTTCTTTTGCTTCTAACTTAACCCTATTGCTTAGACCGCTCATTCTAAGCAGTTCTTTAGGTAGACGTACGGCAACACTGTTACCTGATGTTGTAAGGGTTGTATTTATTGCATTCATACGTACATTGTACGCACTATGCTCAGATTTGTCAATACCTTTTGACAACAGGTGATATATAAAAAACATTAATATACTGAGGTTATAGTGCTTATGCTTGGTGCTTCTTATTAGGCATATCCTGGATGGACTTTTATAGATCAATTATAAATATATCTAAAGAATTAGGTTTATATAGAAATATGCTAGGGGGGTATTTCTCGGATAAGGTTTCGGGAATTTAAGATTATCTATTGAGATTTTGTAACACTATAGCAGTATGTAAGAAGATATCATCTCCCATGGCATGTTTTTGGCCAACCATCTCCATCGTACTTACACGCTCAACACCAAATTTAGCTTGAAGTCGATTTGCAAGTTTAATCATTAAGCCATGAGTGGCTAATTCACTTTCTGTTCCCCAGACTAAATGTGCCTGCATTTCCGCTTGACTCGCTAGACCGTTATCTACTCTATCTCCAAAGCCTTCGTCAGTTAAAGCATGCGCTATGGCAATATTGCTCATACGTAACAATCCTAATGCATACCCGACTAAACCGTGGCTTTTCTCTGCAGTTCGTTTGTTGGCCTCTTCCACTGGATTACTTGCCGATGCTTTGACGTAGCCTTCGAGAGCAGCGGCCGTACTATTAAAATCACGCCCTAACCCCAACAAGCTTCGTTGCTTGATAGCGACTGGCTCCATGAATAATCCTGAGGGTACTTGTTGATCGTACTTTTCGGAGTATTGTGATGCTGCTGCAGCTTTTTCAGCTCCATAAGAAAAACCAATATGTGTGGCTTGCTCTATTTGCTGTGAACCTAGATATCTCATTACCGGATCAATAGTCGGTCGCAAATTACCCTTCCATACAGCGCGAAGAGATCCAGCAGGAATTTTACCGACACTCTGGCCGGGACCGCTTGGGTTACCTATAGCTATAATCCTTTTATCGGGCTTAGCTGCTGCCAATGTCGCAATTCTTAGTTGCATATGATCGGCCAAGGGATTGCCCATGGGTAGATGATATACCCATGTCTCATCATAATCTTTCGGCAAAATATCCATCAATTCTATGGATGAATTCTCGGTTGAAAATACAGAATTATCGGGCAGTTTACTTCTTATTTGCTCCCATGAGCTAGAGCGTTGCCGTTGCGCAACCTCTGCAACTGCATTAACAACACTTTCATCAAATCCTGGGTAGTATTCTTTTAACCTCAACTGTTCTGACATAAGTATTATTATATAACATCTTCTTAATTATTGCTACCCGTATTTAGTGAGTACTCTCGGGACTCTATTAAAAACTATGGTGAAGTTTTGGGACAGCTAAGATTTTAGTAAAGCTACACTAGCTGTCATATTTAAAAATATTTTTGAAAATATTTAACAGTCTTAATACTTGCAAGACACTAATAATGTTTTAGGATGTTATCTTTCAGTAAAAAAGAGGTTAATATAACCCTGCTTTATATCTGTAGAAATATTCTGAAATAAGTCAAAAGAGCATAAGTTGTGCACTTGAACGGCTTTTTTTTCGAACACCTTTTACTTTGGCTAGATGAATTAATCTAGTTAATTCTCAATAAACCAGTACTTCAATGATGCTGGGTGAACGATTCTTATTCCTTTATATTCTTTAATGTCGAGTAAGTCTTTATCGAAAGACAAGACCACATCAGCTTCAGCTTCAAGAGCACACTCAAGTATCTTATTATCGTCAGGGTCTGTAATAGCATCCACTACTTTTGTGGGGTATACAATCTTTACCACTTTACGTATATCGCTTATGACAACAACAACTGTTGGTCTATCGAAGCCAAATTTATTTTCAAGTTTTTCTTGTACTTCAAGCAATATAGGTTCGGAGCTAAATAATTGATAGCTAAGATACTTCGAGCCCTTACCTACTAAATAAGTTCGAGCATAGCCGTCTTTTAAGGCCGCCGCTATGTAAAAGCCGCTGTCCGGAACAATCTTAACTCTTAGACTTTGCATAATTAGCTACATCATCTTCAGTATTAAGACCAAGCTTTTCCAATAATGACACGGACTGAGTCTGCATATCTTGAAGAGTATTGTCTAGATGCATTCGAGCATACATAGAGCGTACTACGTCACTGCTAGACATTTTAGACTTTCTAGCTATGTCCTTAATGCCCGCTGCAGTATCATCATCTAATGAGTAGCTAACTGTTTTCATTGCTATAAGTATATTAGATATAGTATTGATTGTCAATAGTTTTATTATTATTCTGATAATATAAATTAAACTTGTATGGGCTTTATGGTCGACTATGGTGCAGCATCGTTGACGCATTTCAAACATCGGCGACTGAAAACGTGAATGATGCGTAACTACAAAATCTAGTAAGCCTATTCGATTTATCCGCAGACTTAATTTGATTTAGCTCGTAAGACCATTTCAATTTCAGGTATCTCTTTGCCTCTACCGAGCTGTGCCACTTCGTCCTTTATCTTAGTATCAGTTTCAACAAAACCGTTTTTCTTATAAAACTCGATGGCATTTTGATTATAACTTGCAACGTGAAGAAATATATCCTCATCTCGTCCGTGCCACTCAATAGCTTTTTGTAGTAATTTACCACCTACACCCTTACCCTGTGCTTCTGGCAAAACATAGATAGCTCCAATACGACGCCTACCCTCTATTATAGCTGGTGCAGCAAACCCAACTACCCTGCTGTCATCATGTACAACAAAAGTAGCTCGCTCACTGCCAGTTGCTTCATTACATTTTCGCCAGTGTTCAATCTTTTGTGAAATAATCTCTCCATGCTCACCCTCAACCCTTATACGAATGTCATCTTCTGTGATACCCGCATCAGCATTTGGGTATGTCGCAAGCCAGGTCAACCGTTGTACGTTAAACACACCCTCAGCATCTGCAGGAATTGCTAGTTCTACTATTGTTGCTTGATTATCAAATTCTTGTGCAACCATTGATGTTTCGCTCATTATCTTATTGTATTAAAAAGAGTCTCGAAAAAGCTCAAATGTTAAAAACTATTCTGTTTGAAAATCGTTTGGGTTGAATTGGTGCCCCTTATTAGGCATATTCCGAATGGAATCATATAGATTAATTGTAAATATATCTAAGGAATTAGGTTTATATAGAAATATGCTAGGGGGGGTATTTTTCTGATAATGCTTTATGCCTGCTCCCGGCGCAAAATGATTCACAGGGTTCAAGTGTCCAGATTCAGTCTAAGATAATCTGAAAGCAATTTCTTTCATAATTGTCTTATTGCTCTCATACTATCTGATCATAGTCTTATATTGTTATATATTTCCTTAGTAGTAGAATCTATTGCTTTTTTAAGGTGCGGGAATGGAACGCCCTCGCGTGCTGAAACTCCTTCCAAGCTCCAAAAAATTCGTTCACTATATCCCAGGCCACAAGCCGGCGGCATCCCACATTCAAGTGCTTCGACAAAATCTATATCCAACATTTGAGCTTCATTGTCTCCGGCATCACGCATCTCCTGTTGTTCAAGAAATCGATTTAGCTGATCAATAGGATCATTTAGCTCGCTAAACGCTTTACACATTTCACTACCAGCAAATACAAGATTAAATTGCTCTGTAAGTCGATCGTTTTTTGGATTTTTCTTAGCTAAAGGTTGCATAAATACGGGCATATCAATCAAAAAAACCGGCCCAGCGATAGTCTTGCGATATTTTTTCCATAATTTATCTAAGCTCCTGATACGATTATCCTGTTTTTCGACTTCTAGCTTTTCTTGTTTTAGCTTAGCTTGAATCTCATCCATAGAAGATTCAAATACGTCAATATCATAATTTTTCTTTAAAATATCTACGAAACTTATGCGCTTGAAGTGCTCGTTATCTTTACCAAAATCAAGCTCTTGTCCATTGGCTAGTTTAAATTTGCGCACTCCCCAAGTTTTATCGACTATATATCTTATCATCTCTTCTGTTAAATCCATACCCATTTCCCAGTCAGCTGTTGCCCAATACCACTCCATCGCATTATGTTCTGGTAAATGCTCTTCACTATAATTTTCATTGCGGAAACGAGGTCCGATTTCAAACACTTTATCAAATCCAGCAACCAGCAACCGTTTTAATGGTAACTCGTGGCTAATACGGAGGTAAAAATTTTGTCCAAGCGCATCCATATATGTCACAAAAGGATTCGCATCGGCACCACCCGGGGTTGATTCAAGAACGCTGTTGCTAATCTCAATAAATCCTTTGGCTATTAAGAAATCACGAGTAGCTTGCCAAAAAATTGAACGACGAACAAATCTGTCGCGCACATCTATATTGGCGTTCATGTCTATATATCTATGCCGTAAGCGTTCTTCTTTATCCGTATAACTTTCGTGATCAAGTGGCATAGGCCGAATAGACTTAGTAATAATCCTAAGCTCTGTTAACTCCAAAGAAATTTCACCAGTTTTGGTCTTGACAACCTTTCCGGTTGCTTCAATAAAATCACCAGTATCCAATAGTCCTAAATCTTTAATACCAATCAAACCCCTTTCAGCATTTGACGCTTGCATATTTTGTGCTTGCAAATACAATTGCAGTAATCCAGAAAAGTCACTTATCACAAGGAAGGCTAGCTTACCACCAAACTTTCGAATTGATTTAATACGACCGAAAACAGTTTCGGTATTTCCCATTAGATCTATAAACTTTTCAGTAATATCATTCACCATTAGAGTTCGATTTGCACGTGCCGGGTAAGCGTCATAACCTAAATCACGTAGTTTTTCTAGTTTCTTAATGCGTTCATCGCGGTATTCTTTAAGTGTTGCCATTGAATCATTATATCAGATTAGATTACCTTACAAAGGAAGAGTGGCCGATGTTAAAGGAAAGGCCACAACATCACTGGTGCGTGAAACATTCAGAAACACTGCCAATACCCTATTAATATTAAACCCTAGCCCTGCCATTGGTGGACATCCGTATCTTAAAGATGCCAGCAAATCGTCATGTTTAAAGGATTCCTTACGGTGACTTCTATCGTCTTGATCCTGAAACTTTTTCAACTGCTCATTAAAACTATTTGCCTCCATGACAACCTCAAAAAGACGCTGTCCTTTAAAGAAGCCATACCCTCTGTCTGCTTCGCCACTTCCATCCGAAATCTCTCTAGCTAATGGGGAAATACATGCAGGAAATCTTCCTACAAATGTTGGCAACTCGAACCCGCCTGAAAGTTCACGCTTAATAATATCGTACCCAAACTTAGCTACCTCATATTCATTGTGTTTAGACTTCGGAAATGTATACCCATGAGATTTTGCTAGTTTTCTTATGTCATCATAATTTAAGTTACGCATATCAACACCGAAATACCCTTCTAGGACTTCCCAGAAGGTAACTACTTTAATTTTAGTAGATAGCTCTTTCTTGATAATTGGATTGATCAAATCACTAGGCAATTGTGCGCATAGCTTTAAAATAAGGTCTTGTATGAATTGCAACATTTCTTCACTCGTCGAGTAAGCCCAAGTTGCTTCAAGCATAGTAAACTCTATAAGGGACGGGGACTCATTTCTAAAACAATCACCGATCTGGAACACCTTTTCAAAACCCGCTATCACAAGCTGTTTCAAGTAGTCCTCTAGAGTACCCCTTAAATACAAATCACGTTCTAAAGTACGACTCTTAGTCTCAAAAACTTCCGCGGTCCCAGCAAATCTGGCGTGTGATAATACTGGAGTATCTACTTCTAAAAACCCGCCTTCTTTAAAATGGTCACGAACTATTCCAATAAATAATGATCTAACTTTTACCATTCTACGCAGATCCTCATTGACCATTAAATCGAGCGAACGACGGCTTCGCACTTTATTTTTGACAGAATGATTGTTAATAGCATTTGTCACTTCTTCACTGCTACTAGAAAGGATTGTTATAGTAGAGCAATTTATTGACAGTTGATTAGTTTTTGTAGTCACTGGCTCACCACTCACCATTACTATGTCGCCTGTATTTGGCAAACGTATTGCACCGTTAGAATTAATTACTAGCTGTATATTACCTGACATGTCAGATATATCGCAGAAGCAGTAGTTTTTCATTTTTCTGACTGATTTAATTCGCCCGGCAACAATAGCATGATGCAATTTTAGATGTACATTAGCAATTAATATTCTACCTTCCATAGCTATTTTTCATCACTATCAAATTGCAGTGATTTATATATTTGGCTTTTCAATTTCAAGTTCGAACTAGTATCCATGAATGACGCCACCTCTATACGCTCGTCTAATAAAATTTGCATTGGTTTTTTAGAAATAACCAATATACGACTACCTAGTTCAAGTGCCTCGTCTATATTATGAGTAACGAATACTATAGTCATTGGCTTTTCCTTGTATAAATCTTTAAGGAGCGTCCTTAGACTATGAGCAGTTAGTTCATCTATAGATGCAAAAGGTTCATCCATGAGAAGTACGTCCGGACTGCTAATAAGTGCTCTAGCTACACCGACTCTCTGCTTTAAGCCACCACTCAAAGTGTCAGGGTAGCTGTCAAGATATTCAGCAAGCCCCATTTTGCTAGCCAATTCATCTATACGATCTGCCAATGAATCGTCAATCCTAGAACTTCCTAGTCCGAAAGCAATATTCTGTTTAACCGTTTTCCATGGAAAAATATTATGACCCTGAAAAACATAACTTATATTTGGATTAAACTTGTTTCGTGATGCGGACCCTATTATTATTTTACCACTTGACGGAAACTGAAAACCCGCAATAACATTAAGTAATGTAGTCTTTCCACACCCCGAGGGACCGAGAATACAAGTAAAATCATTCACTCTCAGGCTAATGTTTAAATTATCTGTAATCTTAACTGTGGACTTTTTACTCTCGTAAACCAAGGAAACATCTTGAAAGCAAATCATGTTAGACATTATTATCCCACTTTACAATGTATGAGTTTAGGGCAGATAACAAAAGATCCGCCATTAACGCAATAAAACCTAACAGTAAAGTCATACCGACCATGGCACTGGTCTGAAAAAGCTGATAACTATACATTATACGAAAGCCAATACCCGATGATCCTGCAAACATTTCTACTGCCACTAATGCGAATAGGCCCGTAGAAACCGCTATCCTAAGGCCACTTATAATATGCGGCAATGCACAAGGCAACCATACTTGTATAACTCTCCGTAGACCTTTAATTCCGAAAATCCGAGAAGCTTGGATATATTCTTTTGGGACTTGCCTAATACCAGCTTGGGTATTCAACCAAACCGGAAACATGCACGCCCAAGCAACAAGACTTATCTTGCCTTCATTACCTAGACCGAAAAGCACAAGCATAAACGGGACAAGCGCCACTGAAGGTATTGAACGAAAATAATGAAATAAGGGATTTATGGCAACGCCAGATCTCGGTAAAGTTCCAGTAATAATTCCAATAATAATTCCCACTACACTACCAATCATAAATCCTGGGACATATCTGCCCATACTTGCCACAATATCCGAAAAAAGTATTCCCCGCTTCCCAAGATTATAAACAGCCGCAAAATCCTGGCTTGGTGGGGGTATTATTTCTTTATTGTACAGATTAAAAGTTGCTAAAAGCTGCCATACAGAAGCAAGCAAAGCGAAAATCACCAAAGCAATTATTATTTTTTTAATTTTCAATGCTTAAAATCGCTTCCGACTCTATTTGAATTAATACCCAATAAGACTGTGGCGTTGACTATTTTCGAAGGGCCCATATTAGTCCCATCGCCACCACTCGATTTAATCCATGATGTCTCATTGTTGAGAATAGCATGAAGACCATTGTCTAGCTCAACTTTATAATCATATTCATTCCAAAGCGCATCTAAGGATTTAATAGACATGCCCGTCCTTGCCATTACTATTTTTTTAGCACCATTTGGGTTACTGTTAATATAATCGACCGCCTTTATTAGCCCTTCAATAATTCCCTTAGCCGCACCTAAATGACTATTTAGGTAGCTTGAGTTCATAACTACTGTGGTTCGTCCACTATAAAGTTGTGCCGGAGTTGGGTAGCTTTTAGCTAGGGCTGTAATCTCGTTAGTTACATCATAGTTGTATGGTTCCCAAGCAAACATTGCGTCAATATTCCCTTGGACTAGAGCCTGCACCATAGCCGATGGATTATTAAACGGAATTATAGTTACTTGACTTGTCTTAATGTTGTTAGCTACCAGCCATCGATACATATAATAATCAGAATTTGTGCCCGGAACTGTTCCAATCTTTTTTCTAACCATATCTTGTGGCTTAGAAATCTCATTAGTTCTTACGGTTAACTTAGCCTCTCTATGTTCTGTCATTGTAGAAATAATATTAATCTTTGCTCCATTAAGATATGCCCGTAATGGCGGTGTTTCAGATACGGACATTACGTCAGCATCATTTGCTAAAAGTGCATCTAAAGCTTTTGCGCCTGAACTAAAGTAGGATACCTTAACATTTATACCTGCATCGTGCCAAAAACCTTTAGCGTCAGCTACGTAAATAGGTGCTGCGGCCAATGTCAAAGGAGCAGCGTAAGTTACTGTTTCACTATTCTTTTTTTGTTGACTATGACTAATGATCAATACCGATAGAGGAACGGCAATAATTAATACTACTATAGAAAGAATTAAGACTAACTTGGCATGTCTTTTCATCGTTACTACCTATTGATATGTTTAACTTATTTATACAAGTAATACATTAACACTTATATATATAAAATTCAACATTCACTCTCTTACAACGCAAAATGATGCTGAACTTTAGTATGTGTGGCAACATAAAAGGTTTCTAAACTTTGTATTAGATTTCTTAAGAGAAATCGGTGATAACTTCTTCAACCCTTATGTGTCAGTAGAAAACAGATTGAGGTGTAAACAAGTTATATTTCCTTCAGGATTTTAGATTGATAAAAATAAAAAAGCTTACACCACCGAAACTAGCCCAATTATCACTTTAGCTTCAATAGAAAGGGATGCCTTAGCGTCCCAAAAAACTCAACTGGTGCAGCATAGTTGACGCATTGCAAACATCAGCTATTGAACGGTTCAACGACACAAAACTGCAAAATCTGGTCAATTTGTTTGGGTTATCGGGTAACTTGTTCGAATAACTTATACTACAAACTGTTAACATGCTTGCCACCCTGGCTGGCTAAACGCCTATCAAATGTTACAAGCTGATTATTATAAGCTTCTGCCTCAGAACTTGCATAACAGTCTACGATTGAAAGCGAGGGATGACGTTCGTAGAATTGAATGGTCTCCAGTAAAAAATAAGGGTTGTGTACTATGTTTGAAAACCCCAAAAAATCAATCACCAATTTTGATATATCCTCACGTGAGAGTAATATAACTTTCTCTAAAACATATATTACTTCGACAACTATTACATCTGTAACATAAACTTTATCATTCTCGATTGCCTTCGTTGCCTTTTCAGTTTGTTCGGGCACATCATCAAGTAAAAAACGTAAGACAATGTTTGTATCTAAGCTAGTCATTATTTCCAGCAACCCAAGCCTTGGCGGCAGCCTCACGTAAAGAGTCACCTGCAAGTCCCTTGAGATGACTAGGAATCTTTTTGATTATATTTGCTCTTGTTGCTTCAAAGGCTTTCAAATCAGTTCCTGCGTCCAATACGACCTGATTACTCGAATTAAGAATAACTGTTAGCTTCTGGCCTGTCTTTAGTCCCATTGCTTTACGCAATGGTGCGGCTATAGTGACAGTCCCTTTACTTGTAACTGTTGTGTTGTAAGTCATGTAATACATTTTACATGACGTAATACACTATGTCAATTTCTTTCATATAAATGAAGGGGTAGAACAGTAAAATATTTAAAAGCTATCTGAATGAAAATCGTTTGGACTGTATTGGTGCGGGTTACGAGACTCTAACTCGTGGCCTCATCCTTGGCAAGGATGCGCTCTAAACAACTGAGCTAAACCCGCATAAATGGTGGCGCCTCCCAGACTCGAACTGGGGACACAAGGCTCTTCAGGCCTCTGCTCTACCAACTGAGCTAAAGCGCCACATCTAATATAAACTTACTTCTATGGTGGGTGATGAGGGACTCGAACCCCCGACCCTCTCGGTGTAAACGAGATGCTCTAGCCAACTGAGCTAATCACCCTTAAAACTGATTAAGATAATAGCACATTAATTACATCTAGTCATCAATAGAAATTTAAAGTAAGATATATTTACTACTTTTAATGCGCGAGTGGTGGAATGGTAGACACGCAGCCTTGAGGTGGCTGTGCCCGTAAGGGTGTGGAGGTTCAAGTCCTCTCTCGCGCACCATTCCAATTATCAATCATCAATATTATGACATGTTCCATTTAAGATAATACTTTCGGGGTTAGAGCTAAAGTGCCACCCGTAATATAAGCTAGCTATAGAATAAACCGTTTCCTCTATAGGATTACTGATATTGGCTTTGACGTCATTACAAAGAGCGTTTTGGACCTGATTTGAACTTGGGCTATAACCCAAATTTAATACTGAAGGTTCTAGAGCTGCTAAAGCTTTCCAGTCCGTAATGTTTAAAGCTCCATTTGGGCATTGATATGGTCCAGGCACTCCGCTCGTGGAATAAGTTATAGCTTGTTTACATTCTATTGTTCTCGATGGGACACTTGCCGGCGATAAGGTCTCATATAAATTAGAGGACGAGCTAGAAACTACTAAAGGTTGGTTAGGATTTGATTTATTTTTGATAGGCTTAAGACTGTTAACGGAAAAAATAAATATACCTATTCCAATAATTGTGACAAAAAACGCTACAATTAAAAATGATGAATTATTGCCTTTTAGACTCATAAAGCTATCTTACTTATTTATTGAAATACTATCAAATATATTAATTCTGTTTTTAAAAAGTTTTATATATAATTAGTTCAGAATAACTTAAAGAAAAGAGTGTTATATGAGTTTATTGATTATTTTAATAATAGTTGTTGTATTTGTTTGGTTTTCAGGGATTAAGATTATTAATCAGTACCAAAGAGGGGTTATTTTTCGACTTGGAAAAGTAACAGAAAAGGTTAAGGATCCCGGTTTAAGATTTATCATTCCGGTAGTTGATAGACTACAAAAAGTTAATATGAGAATTATTACTCAACCGGTTGATTCTCAGAAAATAATTACTAAAGACAATGTTTCAATTGATGTTGCCGCAGTAGCCTATTATCAAGTATCTGATCCTATCAAATCTGTAGTGCAAATTGAGAATGTCCAATCAGCAATTTACCAAATAGCTCAAACTACAGTTCGTAATATTGTTGGTCAAAATGTTCTAGACGATGTCTTAAGTCAAACCGTTAAAATCAATGACGCTATAAAAGCTATTCTTGATAAAACTACCGAAACTTGGGGAGTCTACGTTAGCATGGTTGAGCTAAAGGATATTCAGCTTCCCGATAGTATGCAAAGTGCTATGTCGGCTGGAGCCCAAGCAGAAAGAGAAAAAAGAGCTAAGATTATTGCGGCCGAAGGTGAACAACTAAGTGCGGCTGCTCTAGCTAAAGCAGCGGACGTTATATCAAAGCACCCTATTGCTTTGCAGCTTAGAAATCTTCAAGTACTTTCAGAAATTGCTTCAGATAAGAATAGTACCATTGTCTTTCCTGCTCAATTTATGGATACCGTCAATAGCGTCAAGCAATTTATGGCAAAAGAAGCCAAGTAGTTCTTTAAAGTCTAGTTTCTTGGCAGAAAAGTGTAGAGGCCACCTAGATCAAAGTCTGGAGCAATCATGTTCTTAATATCTTCAATTGAGGTATTAAACTTAACACCTGGATTTAATATATTATAAGGATCAAAGACTTGCTTAACTTTTTGCATTAAAGCATAAACTTCTGGACCGTATAACTTTTCTAGATAAGGAGTTTTTAGCCTGCCATCATTATGTTCTCCAGAGATAGAGCCACCAAGTTGAATGATTAAATCATAATAATCTTCCATTAATCGAAAAGCTTTCTGACGATCGCCGACTTGGGACAAATTAAGTTGAGGTTGTATGTGAATATTTCCATCCCCAGCATGTCCCCAGATAGCTACATTATTGATATTAACCTTCTTAAATATATCAACGGTTCCACTAATTAAATCTGATAATTTGTTTGGTGGCACCACTCCGTCTTGAATGATCGGCATCGATTTCTTAAACCCTTCAACATGGCTTAAATAAGTTGCTGAGGCTTCTCTAATTTTTATTAGTTTCTGCTGAAAGTCTGGATCGGTTTCTTTTTCAAAGACTACATTATTTTTTTCAAAAAGTTTCTGAGCCTGTTTTAGGCTTTTCTTGTATTGATGGTCGCTAGTTAAATCAAACTCAACAAACAATAAATACTCTGGATAAGGCGTTTTTAAAACATCTTTGAATTGATTGGGATTAATTGAATAGACAGTGTCCAAGAGTCCCTTATTAACAATTTCAACTGAACACGGCATGTTTTTAAAGTCTCTTAAGGCATCAAGCACATGTTGCAAGACTTCGAGATCATCTATTTTAGCCATGAATAGGGTTGTTTCTGGATTGTATGGAATTGATTCAAGTGTTATTTCGCTTACAACCCCGAGCGTCCCCTGACTACCAATAAACAAGGGGGTTAGATCAAAACTCCCATCTTCATTCTTAACGTCGATTAAGTCAAAGCCAGCATTGTTTCTAGTAACGTTTAAACGGCTCTTTGATACTAGTTCTTTATTTTCTTCAAGAAGAGTGTCGATAGATCGATATATTTCTCCCTCAAATGAAGCTAACCCTAACTTCTTATTAAGTTCTTTTTTAGGTAATCTTTCAGTTTCAATTACCTCACCATTAGCTAGAACCACTCTTAAGCTTTTAATATAATTAGCGATCGATCCATATTTATACGATCTGTCCCCGTTAATGTTATTAGCTACCGCCCCTCCAATAGTAGAATATTCTAAAGAAGATGGATAGGCGGGAATATACCTGCCGTGGGTTTGAAGGGTTTGTTGAAGTTTGCCGAAATTAATGCCCGCTTCTACCGTTACGTCCCCAGATTTATTGTCTAACTCTAAAATATGATGAAGGTGGGCGGGAAAGACAATCACCAAGCCCGATCCAAGGGCCGCTCCAGTAGTATCAGTTCCAGATCCTCTAGAGGTAATCGGCAGAAGGCGATTCCTTTCAGCTAATTGCCAACTAAATCGATTTGTCTTACGAATATCATTTTCGTTTCTAGGATAAACTATTAAAGCTGGGGGAATATTAAATATGCTCGAATCTTTGGCAAAATAATTTCTTGCGTCTGAAGATGTCATTACTTCACCAACTAGATGTTCTTGTAAATAATGGGCTATCTTGCTCATTTTATTAATATTACCCCTCTATTAGTTACTTAAATAGAATAGCATAACCCAAATAAATTATAAACGAAAGAATTAATCAATTTATATAGTAAAACTATCTTAAAACTGTCATGCTTGCCGATATAAGGGCCTGCAAATTTTCAATATCAGGCTCTTTGGGCCTATATAAAAAGTACTCCATTATTGTAAATCTATTTTCTTTTAGTAAGTCGCCTCCGGTTCCATAGAACCTTACTAACCAATATCTCATACCGGAAAATCCGTTAGAGGGATAATAAATTTCAGCTCTGATATCTTTTGTCTCGTTTTCTTTGCTACCAAAATAATTAAACTTTTCTTCTTCGTTCTCGCGTCTTTTTTTTAATCTTTTTTCCATTATTTTATTAACGCCAAAAATAATTCTATCAATTGAATCTCCGGTTTCGTTACTAGCTACGATCGCTGACACTCCCTGACAATCGTGGGCTGTTATATCTTTTAAAAGAAGACCGTCTTGGTATAAACTAATTTTATCCATTAAATCATCCATGTCTAAAACTGCTGTGACAGAAAGACTCGGGTGCTGAAGAACAACACAACCTAAGCTAAAAGCAAACGCTGTAGCATAATCAATAGGGTCACCGGTCTCTTCTAAAGATTTAATATGGTCAATATCAGTAGAACTAAGGGACCATTTAAAAGGAGGTACTTTTTCTGGTATTTGATTTTCTAGATTTGTCGGCATAAATAATAATTTAATTTAACATATTATAATATTTAGCTTACTTTTGTCAAACATACTTTCTTAGCTGGTATCTTATTGTTGTAATAAATCCTGGGTTAGTTTGGATGTTATTAAAAGATTGTTTTTCATTTAATACAAATACTAACAAAAAAGATAATTAAATTGGTGCGGATGAGAGGACTTGAACCTCCATGGTTATAATAACCACTAGCTCCTGAAGCTAGCGCGTCTACCATTTCGCCACATCCGCGTAAGCAATAATAGAATTTTAAAGCATTTAGCCCTAATTGTCAGTTACTTTAGATTCGTCTATTTCCCAATTATTAACATTGTTTAACCTTCCAGCTGAAGAATTAATCTCTGAATTAGTAAGACCATACAAGGGTCCGTTAGTAATATAAAGATTCCTAGGTTGATAAAGCCCAAGAGCGGGCAGGTCTTTTTGCCAAGCCTGTAAAAACCCTTCGTATTTAATTACTCTGAGTAAAGGATTAAGCCTAGTCCTCCCCTCTTCTAGTGATTCGTCAGCCATTGAATTACTGTATTCCGAAAGATTAAGATGAGTTGCAGAAGTTATACTAGCTTGAGATGAGTCCCAGTAAATAAAGACATCTGGGTCGGTTCCGATTGAAATACCGTATAAAATTGAATCGTATTGATGAGTTTGGAGAGCATTATTAAAATCGGCTTGATCTAAGTTTATGATATTTAGATCTACGCCTATTTTACTCCAGTAAGCCTTTAATTCTTTGGCTACTTTTAAATACTCTGAATTATTCGAAACAAGCAAATTAAAACTTAATGGTTGATTATTCTTATATCTCAATCCGTCCTTAGCTAAAATCCAACCATCTTGAGTAAGAATATTATTAGCGTTGGTTAGATTATACGAAGGTTCTTTATATTTTGGATTGTAAGCTAATTGTCCTTCTAAAAGTGGTTCGTTTACTTGGCGGGTTAAATATCCCAGGTTTTTAATAATCCCAGAAACATTGGCTGATTCTACTAGAGCAGTTCTAATATTAACATCAGATAATATTGGGCCGGTTGTTTTGAAAAAGACATAAACGCCAGCCGTTAAAATTAAGTTGTGTAAAACAATATTTTTCATTTGAGATATTTTTTTAGGTACAGAAACTAGGCCCTCGATGCCATTAAGTTGGCCGGCTTCAAAAGCTTTAATCATTGCGTCTTTGGAAGCATAAGCATTAACGACAAACTGCATTAATTTAGCTTTTCCATCAATATAACGCGAAAAGGGTTTTAAATAAATCTGCTCTATAGCGTTCGTAGGGGAGTTGCCGCTGACCGAAACTGATTGAAACTCAAACGGCCCAGTTCCAATCGGTCTGGTTGTATTAAAACTAGCAGATCGGAGCTCTGAAACCGGTATATTAGAAAGTATATGATAAGGCAGTATTCCAGTAGTAAGCTGAGTAGGAAACGAAGCCAAAGGATCCTTTAGAGTAAAAATGATCTTACTAGGGCCTTCGGCTTGAACGCTCACTCCCTGCCAACTAGTGAATAAAGGGGATTGAGCATCAGGGTTCTTAATCAAATTAAAAGTGAAAACTACGTCCTTAGAAGTAAGGGGTTGATTATCTTGCCAAAATAGATTGGGCCTTAAATTAACGGTATAGACAGTTCCCTTGGAATTAACGCTATAATTTGATGCTAAGTCCCCAACTAACTGATTATTGTTGCTGTATTTAAATAATCCGGAAAATATAAGTCGAGCCATTGAAGTATCAACACTTGAAGTTGCATAAATTGGATTAACAGTAGTAAAAGTACCCAGTATTCCTTCGTTATATACCCCTCCGGCTACAGGTTCTAATTTTTGATAATAACTAGATAAAAAATAATTTTGGCCTAGTAGCAGAATAATTATCAAAAAAACTAAGCTTAGCCAAGAAATTACAAACTTTTTTGAATCTTTTAAATTATTTAGTCGTTTAAATATATATTTGTCTAGTTTGTTTTCAATAGATTTATCTAGTTTGTTTAGATCTTTTGAATTTAAAGATCTTAAAGTCTTAATCTTAGAATTAAGCCAATTTAACATTTCTATTTAAATTAACCTCGATTATTTTTGAATAACGCCGAGAACTAATGAAGCTGAAAAAACTACGGCTACAACAATCGTTAATTGAAAGATAGTTTTATCTGTTCCTCGTCTGGTTGTATTTACTTCACCAGCCCCACCTAACCCAGCACCTAAAGAAGCTCCTCTGGTTTGAACCAATATTAAGATGGTTAACAAAATGACCGTTATGATTGTAATGTAATTAAATATATTCATGATTTTCTTGACTCTAATATAGTCATTACTAAATAGTTTACCAGTCCTATCATCATACCTGCAAATATTGCAGCCCAAAAGTTGGTTATATGAAGGGGTGTATACAGTTTACTAACCAAAAAAACTGTGATTCCGTTAATAATAATCATGAATAAACCTAGGGTAAAAACTATGGCCGGTAAAGACAAAATGACAATCAAGGGTTTTAAAAAGGTATTAATAATTGCCAACAATAATCCTCCAATTATAAAATCGATAATACTATTTGAATTTATACTTGAACTAAAGAATCCTGAGGCGACAAAAAGGCCAACAAAACTAACTAACCACCTAATTAAGAACCTAACTATTGGATTTTTCATCTTATTTTAAGACATTATACATTAATAAAAGTTAAGCTCCTAAAATTCTTGATCCAGACTTTGTAACTAGAATATCGTCTTCTATCCTAACCGCTATCCCCTCTTCTTTAATATAAATGCCAGGCTCCATAGTAATAACCATATTTTCTTCTAAGGGCTTTTGATAATTTATAAGATCGTGGGTCTCTAATCCTAAACTATGACCAAACGAATGGGGAAAATATTTTGTTATTGACTTAGGATCATTAGGCTGGCTTAAGCCTAGTTGAATAAGTTCCGCCTGAATTAACTTTTCGACAAATTCATGAACCTGTCTAAAAGTTAGTCCGGGCTTAATCATTGTGATAGCTTTAGCTTGAACTCTCAAGACAGCCCTAAGAACCTCTTCTTGTCTTTGAGGTAACTTACCAAAAACAATAGTACGAGTAATATCAGCTTTATAGTGATTAAATTCGGCACCGACATCAATAACAATTAGGTTATTTAATAACAGTTTTGGCTCTAAATCTCTAAAGTGAATGGTTGTAGCGTCTTTTGTATTGGCGACTATTGGACTAAAGGCGTGACCTATTGAATCTGATTTTTTAAAGAAATATTCTAGCTCCCTAGCTACTTGATAGGCTCTTTTTATTTTTTTTTGATTGATTAGTTTCTCAACTTTATTAATAGCTTCGATTGTGATTTTCGAGGCTTTATTAAGGGCCTCTATTTCTTGATCGGATTTAATAGCTCTCAAGTCCATAAATGTTAACGTTAAGTCGTTAATTAGTATTTTTTTATTAAAACGTTTTATTTTTTTTAATAATAAATCTCGACCTGGATTAGGAAAAAGATTCGACTTTAATTTCCTTTTATTTATAGGCAGTAGAGTGCTTATTTGACGATTCTTTAAAGTTAGTTCCTTTAGTTTGATAAAGCCTTCTTGATAGTCATAAATATCTGAAATAGAAGAAATTGAGTAAAGTTCTTGTTTATTTACCCGACCATCAAAAAGTTCAATATCTTTGTTGGTCTTAGGAAGTATTAAGAACTCTTCTTGATTGTTTATTACTAAAATGGCTCCAGCAATATCTAAGCCGGTTAAATACCAAAAGTTAGGGTCCTGAATAAAATCATAACTTTCGTCTAAACTTTTTAATAAAAGTTGATTAGCGCTTAAAACACTTAAGCCTTTGATCTTTTTTTTAAACTTATCTCTATTATTTAAAAAAAACTCGGCCTTAAAATATTGCTTCATTAATATAAATATATCTTATTTTTTATTATTTAATAACAAGAAAATGACTTTTTTTGAAATAAAAAGTTATCATTATAAAATATGACTATATAATGAAATATAAATATGGAATCAAATAAAAATAGTATCGGGCTCTTTGCTAGCGTATCGTTCGCGGTCGGAGCTATGATAGGAGGCGGTGTTTTTGTTTTAAGTGGCTTAGCTATAAAACAAAGCGGACCGGGCGCTATTATTGCGTTTACCTTTGCTGGTATCATGGTTTTATTCTCAGCTCTTTCTTTTAGTGTTCTGGCATCAAATAAATCTTCTTCTAAATACTCTGGCTATGGGCTAGTTGGGAAAGAATTAAACTCTCCAATTTGGAGTTTTCTGACATCTTGGAGTTTTTATCTGACGGGAATTGTCGGTACAGCATTTGTCTTGGGGGCATTTGGAATATACTTAACTCAATTCTTTTTTGGACATCAATCGGCAATCGTTTGGGCTATTATAGCGGCAATTGTTTTAACCTTAATTAATTTCGGTCCAGCTAGTGAAATTGGCAAAATCGAAGGTTTGCTGGTTAGCCTTAAAATAATAATTTTAATAGTCTTAATTTCATTTGGAATTTATCATTTTAACCCTCATTATTTTAAACCAATAATACCAGCTGGTTTTGAGAAAATCTTAATTAGCAGTGCCTTTTTATTTATTGCTTTTTTAGGTTTTAATGTCATTACAAACATATCATCCCATATTAAAAATCCAACTAAAACAATACCGAAAGCCATAATTTTAAGCATGTCGATAGTAACGATTATATATATAGGAGTAGTAGTCGCTTTAGTTACAGCCCATCTAAAAACTTATTCTGAAGCTAGTGTTGGTATCGCCGCTAAAGATTTAATAGGTCCTTTTGGGGGTGTTTTGATTGTCATAGGAGCTCTTATTAGCACACTTTCGAGTGCTAATGCCAATATCCTAGGTTCTAGTGAAGTTATTGTTCGAATGGCTTTAGACAAGCAAGTACCAACCATATTTGCTAAATTAAAACACGGACACCCTTATTTTAGTGTCATAGCTGGAGGGGTTTTATATATAGCCCTGATTTTAAGTAACAGAACTGGAACAATAATTGGATTAGCTAACGTAACGGCTATATGCGCTTTAATAATAGTTAATATGGCCGCTTTTCAAATACTAAGAAAAAGAGATACTTATAAAGGTCTTCGATTACCTTTTAAGACTTTGTTGCCAATCTTAGGGGTCTTAACGGCTATAACTCAGTTCTTCTTTATGCCAATCTTAAGTCTTATTCTTGGGTTCAGCTTAGTAGCCGTTGGCTTGATATTTTATAAGCTCAGAAACAGATTCCATGTTCCAGGGCTTCATCAAGAACTTGTTAAGATTTTTGAAGAATCTAAAAGCCCTTTAATCAAGGCTCTTCGACTTTAGATAATCTAATACCTGTCTTGCTTTAGAAGAACCAATAACTTTACTTAATTCCGTTTGATTTAAGTCCCTTAAACCTTTAACCGATCGATACTTTCGAATAATTTTAGTTTTGGTTTTTGGCCCAATCCCAGGAATTTGGTCTAAAATTGAATTTTTTTGCCGCTTAGTTTTTAGGGTAGAGTGATAGCTTACGGCAAATCTATGACTTTCATCTCTTAAGCGTTGTAAAAGTTTAACAATGTTAGTAGAGTGAGGAAGATTAATAACTATAAAGTCTTCAGATTCAACCATAAAGCCATTAAGTTTGTTTAAATAGTCTCGATTTAACTTAACGAACGATTCAGATTTTGATATAACAATTTGCTCCTCCCTCTTAGCTAGTGCTATAAAAGGAATCTTTTCTTCTCGATCATTTCGAGCCTTAATGGCCGATTTTAACTGTCCCTTTCCACCATCAATCACGACCAGATCCGGCACTTTCCATAACTTTATGTTTTTGGGGCTCAACCTTCTATATAAAGTTTCGTATAAGTTTAAAAAGTCGTCGTTCTTGTCGCTATAGATCTTAAACTTTCGATAATTCTTTTTATCGCTAGTCCCATTGGTAAAAACCACCATACTAGCCACCACATCAGTCCCAGACATGTGGCTAATATCATAGCCTTCTAATCTTTTAAGAGGTTTTTTTTGACTCAATAATTTTTGAAGTTCGTTTAAGGCATGATCTTTTGAGA
Source organism: Candidatus Saccharimonadota bacterium (assembly GCA_027371845.1). GTDB lineage: Bacteria > Patescibacteriota > Saccharimonadia > Saccharimonadales > UBA4665 > JAJZMH01. The sequence goes on along the minus strand of DAHXLD010000014.1, from coordinate 3,209 downwards.
TATCAAGAAATTCTTTATCAGAAAAAATAATTTTATTACTTAAATTCTTTAAATTTGTAATTTGATTCCTAATTCTAGCAGCTTTTTCAAACTCTTGATTATTGGCCTTTTTGACCATATCTAAACTTAGACTTTTAATTAGTTGATCTTTTTTGCCTTCAATCACGGCAATTAGTTTTCTTAAGTTTGATCTATATTCTTTGAGCGAAGTTTTTTTTTCCTCTAAGCCAGGGTCTAATCCTAAATGATAATCTAAGCCGACTTTTTTACCATTGGACCTAGTGGCGTATGGAAAGATTGATCTTAGAACTCTTAAGGCTCGATTTACTGAAGTTGAATTTAAATATGGACCAAAAAAATAAGCTCCATCATTTAAGGGCATCCTGGTTGTTGTTACAGTTGGGTACGAACTTTTATAATCAATCCTTATATAAACTGAGGACTTATCGTCTCTTAATAAGATATTATATTTTGGTTTATAGCGTTTTATCATTTCGGCTTCTAAAAATAGAGCATCGAATTCACTGTCTACAACCATCCAATCGGTATCTGCAATTAAGCTAACTAATTGTTTAGTTTTTAAATCAAAGTTCAAAGAATTGGTAAAATATTGCTTTACTCGGTTTTTTAAGTTGGATGCCTTCCCTACATAAATAATTTGATTGTTTTGGTCTTTATGGAAATATACCCCAGGTGAATTCGGTAAAGTTTTTAATTTATTTTTGAGTTTAAGGTTCATAGTTAATGGCTCTTGGTCTAATTAAGATTTTATTGATTTAATTATACTTTAAAGACAATAAGAAGAACGATTACCAATAAAATTATAATCGATAAAATTAGTAGCAAATCTATTATTTTAATCGATTTCTTAGGTTTATTTGATATCATATGTGGTAATTTCTGAGATACATTTTGCGATCGTCTTTCTGGAGGATTAATTCCATCATCCCAATCAAAACCGCGTTGTTTTAAGAGTTGATCAATTTTATTATCACTTGGGTTATGGTCATCGTTTATAATTCCTTGATCCCTTATAGCTGGATCCCTCTCGAAATCTATTTGTTTTTCGAGTAATTCTCTCTTTAGGGCTTTTTTAACATCTCCACCTCTTAAATAGACTTCAATCATTCGCCTTAAACCTTTTTCGGAAAGCTGACCACTTTCGTGAATCTTTCTTAAATTTGTCCCCATTACTTCTACTTTTGAGGCTATTAATAATAACTCTCTCCTTTTCAGCTTAATACTGGAATTTGGTTTTTCAATAATTTCTTCATTCTTTTCGGTTATCTTTTCTAGGGTTTTTCCGATATCTAATATTTCTTGTTTGTTGATTTTTGGTCCATTTTCGACTTTCGGTTCTTTAGGTAAATGGGATTCAATTGGAGAGTTTTCTAGAAAACTTGATTTAGGTTGAGGTGGAGCTTTTTCTGATTTAGCAACTTTTTGTCTTAATAAATTCTCTTGTTTGACTACTTTATCGCTAAGACGCCTAACTTCAATCGATAATTTGGTTTTAAGTAATTGTTCAGATTTATTTTTCTTTTCAATTCGAGCTTTTCTTCGATAAAGTAAAGTATCTAATAAGGCGGCGCTACTAACAATTCTAGGAACATTTATATTTCTTCTTTTAGGGGTTTGGTTATTCTCATAACTAGATGAGTTGTTAATAACTAAAGAATTAGGATTCTCGGCTTCTTCCTCAATAGCCGCTCCTCTTCGATCTAAGCCATAAGGTTCTAGGGGAATTGAATCCTTAACCGTATTTCCCTCAATTGAATGCTCAGGAGAATGATCGGTTTCTTGAAGCAACTCCATAGGGTTATTGTCTTGATTAATAGATAATTCCTTAACCGTTTGAGTGAAGGCATAATCTGGATCTCCGCTTTCAAGAATATTTTCTAAATAAGTTTTTGAGGCAATCGTTTCGGGATCCAGGCTGTCTTCTTCGGAAACTGTATCTAATCTTTCTTGAGCGATTGATTTAACTATAGCCTGGTTCTCTACTTCGGAGAGTTCTTCAACAGGAGCCTCAGAGTCTAATTCCGGATTTTTATCTATTTCCTTAAGAGATTCAAATAAAGAAGTATCTTTTTTAGTTTCTAAATCTTTTTTATTGGCCTTAAAAATAGATTCGATAATGTTCTTGGGTGGAGTTAACCTGTCATCCTCTTCTTCGGGGTCATCGTCTTCCTCGTAATTGGATGGATCGATTGGCGAGTTTTCCATTTTATAGAATTATTCTTCTTCTAAAGAGGCTTTGTCGGTCCCTTCCGATGGAACCTCATCAGTTTCGGCTTCCACTTCTTCTTCAGCTTCACCACCGGCAGCATCATTTGCAGCGGCAACGGCACTAGGCTCAAAAACGCTGGCAATCTGAGAGTCTAATGATGTCTTTAACTCGACTCCTTCTGGCAAGATTAAGTCCGAGGCTTTTATATGATCTCCTATTTCAACAAGTTTTTCAGCATCATAAAAAAGAGCATCTGGAATGTTACCTGGAATTGCTTCAATGGTAACGCTTTCAAGATTATTTAGAACCATTAAACCGGCTCTTTCGGCGGGTGAAGCAGTATTTTCGTCGGTATATTTCGGATGAATAGGAACATCAGCTTCCACTTTCTGATTAATGTTGACGGCATTAAAAACTAGGTGATTAATGTCCTGGTTTTTGTTTTCAAATTCGACCGACTTTATTAAAGTTGTAAATTTCTTATCTCCAACCTTAACTTCAACTGGGTGGTGTTTTCCGGCGCTGTTATATAGCTTTATTAAAGCCGTTTTATCCCCCTGAACAACAATTGATTCTTTTCCGTGATTATGAATAACGGCAGGGATTTTTCCACTTGATCTAAGTTTTTTAACTTGTTTACCAAGAACTTCTCGTTTTTCAAGTTCAATACTAAGCTGATCGTTTGACATTATTTCTCCTAAAATTAGATCTTTATCTTTTACATTATTATACCAGATTAGAACTTCTTTATGCTAGAGCCTAAATTCTAGAACCAAATGCAACCTGACTTAAGTCTAGCTTATGGTCTGGGTTTTGTACAAGGAAGTCGTAGACTTCCTGTGGTGTATGCCAGTTTAATCTTCTTCTGGGTTTATTGTTTAACTCCCAGGCAATGTTATCTAGTTCTTTTTGAGTTAGATTTCGAATGTCACTTCTCTTAGGTAAATAGGCTCGTAACTGACGATTACTATTCTCATTA
>DAHXLD010000013.1 GCA_027371845.1 Candidatus Saccharimonadota bacterium | reverse complement strand
AAGGCTAAGGTCGTTTGACCTATCCTAAGATTAGGATTCTTGTGATGTTGTTTTAAAACCTTTTCAATATCTTCTTGGCTTAGTAAGGTATAGACTTTTAAGAAATATTCTAAGGATTGATCTTCAAGATTAACAAAGAATTGATAAAAACTTGTTGGAGTAGTTTTATTAGGGTCTAGCCAAATAGCTCCGCTTTCTGTCTTACCAAATTTTAATCCAGTATTTTTATTAACAATTAAAGGTAATGATAAGACATTGACTTCTTTTTGAAGTTTTCTTCGTATTAGATCTACTCCAGTTAAGCAATTACCCCATTGATCAGCTCCGCAAAGCTGTAAATTTACGCCATATTTTTGAAATAAATAGTAGAAGTCATATCCTTGGATTAAGCTATAACTAAATTCAGCATAACTAATACCGTTTCCTTCTTCGGATATTCGAGATTGAACAAAATCTCGACCAACCATTTGTCTAAGAGGAACATGCTTACCAATATCTCTTAAAAAATCTAAGTACCCTAAATTCTTAATCCAGTCATTATTATTAACAATGGTTAAATTATCTTTATTTAAAAGTTTTTTAAATTGATTTGAGATTAACTTAATATTATTCTTTATAATCTCTGGATCGATTAAGTCACGTTCTTGTTTTTTGCCATCAGGATCTCCTATTTGTCCACTAGCTCCCCCAATTAGTAAGAAAATCTTATGGCCATAATTTTGAAAATGCTTAACTAAAAATATGGCCGCTAGATTGCCTATTGTCATCGAATCAGCGCTTGGGTCAACTCCTAAATAGATCGTAAATTTATTGTTATCAATAACATTTAAATCTTTAAAAGTTGTTTGATAAATTAATTCCCGGTATTTAAGTTCTTCTAATAGTCCCATAATCTAAGCCATATTATACTAAAATTTATGTTTAATATCTTAATTATAAATAACAACTCTTAAATTATTAAAAAATTTAATACTTTTATTTTATATTTGATATAATAATCTTAATCATTATAAGAGGGTAGATCAAACAATTATGGTTCAATTTAACTCACGGGGTCGAAAAACAAGCCACTTACCTAGATCAAGAAATAACTCATTAAGAATAAATCAATCCTTATCAGATCGTAAGAAATCTCGTAAAGCTGAACAGGCTGCTAAAAAAGCCCTTTATTTAAGTACTCTGCCAAAAGAAAAATACAAAAGAATTTTATATCGACTTAAGCCCTCACATTTGTATCATTATTGGTTTAGTCGTGAAGGTTTAATTATGGGGCTAAGAGTCGTTGGGATAGCGATTGTAGTGGGCTTCATATTAACTATCGGTTTATTTGCCTACTTTCGAAAAGACTTACCCCAGCTTAAGGATATAGCTGGAGATAATCTGGGAGGAAGCGTCTCCTATTATGACAGAACCGGGAAAGTACTTTTGTTCCAGGATTATAGTGGTATTAAAAGAGTTCCAGTACAAAGTAATCAAATATCTCCTTACATGAAAGAGGCCACTGTTGCCATTGAAGATAAGAACTTTTATAAAGAAGGGGCTTTTGACATAAGAAGTATTTTTAGGGCTGCATTTCACGATTTGTTTCACCAAAATGGTGTTCTTGAAGGAGGCTCAACTATTACTCAACAGGTCGTAAAGTTGAATGAAAATTGGACTGATAATAGAACTATTACTCGTAAAATTAAAGAATTAATTTTAGCGGTTGAGGTTGGACGAGAATACACTAAAGATCAAATTTTAACCGGTTATTTAAACATTGCTCCGTACGGAGGTGTCGATTACGGCGTTCAAGCTGCTGCTGAGGATTACTTTAGGGTAAATGCTTCCCAATTAACTCTACCTCAAGCTGTCATGCTGTCAGCTATACCCGAAAGCCCAAGTTATTATTCTCCTTATGGTTCAACTCAATTCAACCCTGCTGCCGGTAATACCTTTAGTTCCCAGGCTCTAATTGGCAGAATGCAATACATTTATAAAATGATGGTTCAACAACATTATATTACCGAATCTCAAGCTCAAGCCGCTATGAAAGTTGACATTCTAAGTGAGATTCAGCCTATGCAGGGTAAATATACCAACATTAAGGCGCCTTACTTTGTTCTGGTAGCTAAACAACAACTTGAAAATCAATTAGGTAGTCAAGTAGTAAGTCGAGGAGGATTAAAGGTTATAACAACTCTTAACCTTCAACTTCAAAGTTACGCTGAACAAGACGTTGCTAATAATTATCGGAACGTTGTAAGAGACTTGGGAGACGAAGAAGCTATGGCCGCTGAAGATGTTAAAACGGGCCAAATGGTTGCCTTAGTTGGAGGGGTTAACTTTAATAATCCTAGCTATGGTCAGATAAATTACGCTAACATCAATATTTCACCAGGTTCTAGTGTTAAGCCGATTGTTTATGGAACATTAATTAATAATAATACCGATGTTGGTGCAGGCTCGGTTTTATATGACGTCCAACAGCCAATTATGAGCTATTATCCATGTACTAATCATGCTTTACCAGCCAACGGTGGAAATTGTTTAGAGGATTATGACTTTAAATATCCTGGTCCAGAAACGGTAAGATACGCCTTGGCTGGATCAAGAAATGTCCCTGCTATTAAAGCGGTTTTATCAGAAGTACCAAATGATAATTCCAATGGTCACTTAACTTCAATTGATAAATTTATTAGCACCTTTAACGCCATGATGGATGCTAAAGATGCCTATAATTGTTATCAGCCTAACGTTAATGTTGAAACGGCTGGCCCTAATCAACAATCTCAATGTTATGCTTCAGCCGGAATCGGAGATGGTGCTTATATTCATATCGATCAACAAGTCAACGCCGACGCTAGTTTAGCAAGACTAGGCCAAACTCTACCACAAACCTATATTTTAAGTGTTCAAGACGCCAGCGGTAAAACTTTATACAAATGGACTCAACCAAAACCAGTTCAGGTTATTAGGCCTGACGCCGCCTATATTATAGATAACATCTTATCTGATCCTAGAGCATCTTATTTGCCCGGAAATTGTACAGCCACTTATTGTACTCCATTATCTGCCGGTGGATATAAGTTCCAGCATTATAATGGATGGGATATTGCTGTTAAGACCGGTACGACCAACTACAACTTTGATGGTCTTATGACGGCCTGGACAACTCAATATGCAATAGTTAGCTGGGTTGGTTATCATACGCGTAATCGGGCTCTTACGGCCGGGCAAATGGAATATTTAACAGAGCCATTAACTAGAACCTGGATGACTCAAGCCCTTGACTCCCTAAATATGAAACCTGTCAATTGGACGCAACCTTCAGACATAAAAGTATTACCTGGCTTTGTTCAAAGAACTCATATTGATTTCGGAGATCAGGAACCTGGACCTACTGACGAAATATTCCCATCATGGTATTCCGGCAAGAACGGCGGATCAACATCCGAAACTATAGATAAAGTATCGGGCTTACTTGCAACAAGCTGTACCCCAAGCTTAGCTAAACAAGTAGTTGGCGGAGCTAATGATAGCTCTTTTTCAGCTGATATTTTTTATCCAACATTCGTAGGCAATGAACAAAATCTTGAGGCTAAACAGGGTGGTGGTAAGTCAATAGCTACAACTCAAACTGATAATGTTCATAACTGTAATGATACTCCACCGTCTGTAACAGTTACGGTCAGTCAAAACCCAGGGCCTGGAAGTCCTAGTAGCACTAGTAATAACCAATGCGATACATCCTGTACTATTACAGTAGCAGCCACAGCTGGGACACATCCGCTTTCGGGAGGTAGTTATACGACTGCTCCAGCAGGTACAATAAACATAACTCTAAACGGTAATACAATAAAAACTATTCAAATTCCAACGTCTAGTAGTCAGAATTTTAATTACAATTTTAAATATTTGCCTACTAGTAACGGATCCGGAAGCATTACTGCAACGGTTGTCGATAGCGTTCTTTATTCCTCTAGTAACTCAACTAACGTTACCTATGCAGCAGCTCTATCTAATTTAAGTGTCACTAAAAATTCATCAGGATTTGATGTATTCAGTTGGACTGGTGGTATGCCGACCTACAACGTAAACGTAAACGGTGTTGACTGTTCTTCGCAACAAACAACCTGTACCGCTAACTCAGTTATTCCTTCCGGTCTTTCAATAGTTCTGACCGATGGTGACGGCTACAGTTTAAACAGTAGTGTAACTACTCCTTATAAGAAAAAATAAATATTTATTTAAGATAAGTATTTAGACAGGTCTTTAAGTCTAGGGTAGAAAAATATTCTTTTGATGTTATTTCCTTAGTTTTTGGCCCAATAACACCCTTAAAGGCTAGATTTATAGCTTCATCAAACCTTTTTTTAACAAAAGGTACGTGCCTTATTTCGCCGCTTAATCCAATTTCGCCAATCACAACAAGATCTTTATTTAGTTTTCTTTTGGCGGCGGCTGAAGCTATCGCCATAGATACTGCTAGGTCACTTGAAGGATCCTTCAAGGTTAAGCCCCCGACAACGTTAATATAGACGTCTTTATCTGATAGATTAAGTTTCGTTCTTCTTTCCAGAATGGCAATTAACATATTGAGACGATTAATATCAAAACCGCTAGCAGTTCTTTTAGGATATCCGAATTTAGTAGGATTTACTAAAGCTTGAATTTCTACTAAAACTGCTTGGTTACCTTCCATGGCGGCATGGACGATCGATCCGTCACTAATTAATCGTTCCTTTAATAGCTCTTTGGAGGGGTTTAGGGCAACTTTTAGTCCAATATCGCTCATTTCATAGATGGCGGCCTCATTAACGGATCCAAAGCGATTTTTTAAAGCTTTTAAGATTTTAAAGTTTCCAAACTTATCGCCCTCAAATTGCAATACGACGTCAACTAGATGTTCCAAGAGTTTAGGTCCAGCAATGTTGCCTTCCTTAGTAACATGTCCTACTAAGATTACAGACGTGTCGGTTTTTTTAGCCGCTTCGATAATAACATTAGTTGAATTTGTTATTTGTGAAACACTCCCAGAGGATGAGCTTATTTCGGCTATTTGAATAGTTTGAATAGAATCGACAATTACTAAATCATACTTCTTTTCATAGATAGTACTAGTAATGTCATCAGTTAAATTATTGCTAGCTAAATTAAGGTTAGGATTATTAACCTTCATTCTTTTAGCCCTTAAATACAGTTGAGATAATGATTCTTCGGCGCTGACATATAAAATCTTATACTTACTCTCTATTAAGTCAGCTAAGCCGAGTAAAAGAGTGCTTTTACCTATACCGGGTTCTCCTGCTACTAGCGTGACACTACCTTTAACTATTCCTCCGCCAAAAACGGTATTAATTTGTTTTTCTTTTAGTAATATTCGATCGGTATTATTATTTAAAACAATTTTAGATAAATTACTACTCTCAATTATTTTGCCCTTTATTTTAGAATTTTTATTGAGATCTATTTTTTCCTCAATAGTGTTCCATTCTCCACAATTAGGACATTTCCCGCTCCACGTAAAAAACTTCTCCAGACAATTGTTGCAAATGTACTTAAGATCTTTTTTGACCATTGTAGCTACACTATAGCATTAAACTGTTAGTTATTTCTTAATAGTTTTAGTTTCGTTCGAAATGACATATTTAAGCTTATCTTTAAGAACGGTTACGTTTAGAATATCTCCCTTCGATAACTCATCTTTAAGCGTATACTCGGCTACAAAGTCTTCAATGGTATTTTGAATTAGTCTTCTAAGGGGTCTAACTCCGTTTTTAATATCATAACCATGCTCTAGTAAATACCTTTTAGCCTTATTGTCCAAAATAACGGCAATCTGTTTCTTAACAAGTCTATCGTTTAGCTCGTTAATCTGAAGATCGATAATTTTTAAAATATCTTTTTTAGATAAACTATTGAAAACAATTGTTTTATCTATTCGGTTTAAAAGTTCAGGCCTGATCATTCGTTTTAACTCTTTGATGACACTTTGTTCGTTTTGCTTTAGAACCTCTTCAAGCTTTTGATCCTGACTAAAATTAAACCCTAAGCTTTGATCCTTTTGGAGTTTTTCAGCACCAATATTTGAGGTCATAATAACAATTGTGTTGGTAAAATCTATTTTACGTCCCTTGGCGTCAGTCAATACTCCGTCTTCTAGAATCTGGAGCAAAATATTAAAAGTATCTGGATGTGCTTTTTCGATTTCATCAAATAGTACTAAAGAGTAAGGTTGTCTTCTGATCTTGTCGGTAAGTTGTCCTTGTTCGTCATAACCGACATAACCAGCAGGCGCTCCGACTAATCTGGAAACATTGTGCTTCTCTCCAAATTCACTCATGTCAATTTTGATTAAAGCATTTTCGCTACCTAAATATTCTTTGGCTAAAATTCGAGCTAACTCGGTCTTTCCTACACCGGTTGGACCTAAAAAGATAAATGAGCCTATTGGTCGTGTCCCTGAAGATACTCCAGAGCGATTTCTTTTAATGGCCTTAGCTACGGCCTTAATGACCTCTTCTTGGCCAATTACTCTCTTTTGAAGAATTTTATCTAAATTAAGCAAATATTTAGCTTCACTTTTTATAACTTTTTTTAATGGAATACCGGTAATTCTGGCTATAACCTCAGCTACGTCTTCACTTTTAACTATAAACTTATCCTTAATCTTATATTTATTTTCAAGGTCTTTAATATTAACTAAAATTCTTGATGCTTCGGTCTTATATTTAGCAGCTAATTCGTAGTCTTGTCGATCAACGGCTTCATCTATGTTGAAGTTTAAAAGCTTTAATTCTTTTTGAAGTTTTTTAATTTCTGGATTAGTTTTGGAATTGCTTATTCGAATATTGGCACAGGTTTCGTCGAGGAGGTCGATAGCTTTATCTGGCATAAATCTGTCGCTAACATATCTTTTAGCCAAATTATAGGTATCTTCTATGACCTCATCGCTAATTTTGACATGATGAAATTTCTCATAGTGTGGCTTTAGGCCCTTTAGAATATTAATTGTTTCTTGAGGAGATGGCTCGTTGACATAAATTGGTTGAAAACGTCTTTCAAGAGCTGAATCCTTTTCTATGTATTTTGTATATTCACTGGCGGTAGTTGCTCCAATAATCTGCATTTTACGTCTTGCTAAGGCTGGTTTTAAAATGTTTGACGCATCCATTGATCCTTCGGCCGACCCAGCTCCAACAATCAAATGGAGTTCATCAATAAATCCAATAATACTAGAATCATTTTCAAGTTCATTAATAACTTTTTTTAGTCTATCCTCAAACTCGCCTCTATATTTTGTGCCTGCTATCATTGCGGCCATATCTAAAACTATTATTTTTTTATCTAATAAACTATCGGGAACGTCTTCCTTAACTATACGTTCTGCTAGTCCTTCAACGATGGCTGTTTTACCAACTCCTGGATCTCCAATTAAAACAGGATTATTTTTCGTCCGGCGATTTAATATTGTAATTAAACGCTTAACTTCGTTATCTCTTCCAATAAGTGGATCAAGTTTGTTTTCTTTGGCTCGTTTTGTAAGGTCGATACCAAATAAGTCAATGACATTATTAGCCCCTCTTCGATCCTTATTTTTTAATTTTGAATCAACAAACGAAGAAGCATATTGTTGATGATTAATAAATCTTGTTACTTCAGCGAGTAGTCGTTCGGTATCTACGCGCATTTCTCTTAATATCTGATTAGCTCTCGAGCTTCTTTGAGACAAAATACTAAATAAAATATGTTCGGTGCCACAAAGTTCTTGATCGGCTTCTTGAGATATATCATAAGCTGTTCTTAAAGTAAGTTTAGCTGTTGCGCTTAATCCTTTTGCTCCTATTTGTAAGACCGATGAATTAGGTGCATAGTTAAGATTTAATCTAGCCTTATCTAAAGTTATACCAGCGTCTTTTAAAATTTTTGCGGCTGTAGATGTTTCTTGAGACAATAATCCCAATAACAAGTGTTCAGTCCCAATATAGGCACTACGAAGGTTTTGAGCTATCGTATCAGATTCTTTAAGACTCATTCTAGCATTAGCGGTTAAATGAGCTAAAAAATCCTTAAAATCTGGACTTGATTCTGGTAACATATATATCCTCTATTCTTAATTATACATCCGGATCTTTAAATAAGCTTTAATAGTGATCCTATAAAATATATTACCGACTTGGCACTCGGCTGTCAAGAGTGCTAATTGTTATCTTGTCCGTGTTCTTCGATAGCTTCCAGTAAAGAGTTTTCTAGTTCTGATTTTTTCTTTAATTTTGGTGGTTTAACTTTTTCTTGAACTTCTTCTTTGCTGTCCATTTTGACATCAATCTCATATCCTGTTAACTTTGAGGCCAATCTAACATTTTGACCACCCCTACCAATAGCTACGGATAACTGGTCTTCGTCGACTAGAACCTCAGCTTTTTTATTTGATTCGTCAAGAATTACTTTATTAATTTTAGTAGGACTTAAGGCATTGGTAATATATTCTTTTGGTTCTTCGCTATAGATAATAATATCTATCTTTTCTTGCTCTCCGACTTCACTCATAACAGCGTTGACTCTGATACCGTGGCCTCCAACAAAGGTTCCGACTGCATCAACACCCTGAACGTTACTTTTAACAGCTATTTTAGATCTTACTCCACCTTCCCGAGCAATAGCTTTAATTTCAACAGCGTTACTTTCCATCTCGGGAACTTCGTTTCTAAATAATTTCTCAATAAATTCAGTACTTCCTCGACTAGCAATAATTTGAGGTCCTCTTAGTCCTTTTTCAATTTCTTTCAAATAGACCTTAACTCGTTGTCCGGGGTAATAATGTTCGCCTTGAATTTGCTCACTTCTAGGCATAATAGCTTGAGCCTTTCCTAGATCAACTCTTAATATATTACCTTCAACTCGGGATATATTAGCATTTACAACTGTACCTATTTTATCTTCGTATTCGCTGAAGATAATTTCTCGCTCAGCTTCCCTTAATTTTTGTAAAATAACTTGCTTAGCGGTTTGAGCGGCTACCCGTCCAAACTTTTTGATACTTTCTTTAACTTCAATTTGATCACCAACCTTAAGATCTTTTTTTATCTTTAAGGCTTCTTTAAGGCTAATTTCATAAGCACTTTTATCTTCTTCGACCTGGTCAACCACATCTTTAGTAATAAATGCTTCAACTAGGCCGTTATTTAAGTTCATTTGGATCCGAATTTCTTGGTCTCGGTCGCCGTAATCTCTTCTGTAGGCTGCCGCCAGCGCTTGCTCGACAACTTCTTTCACAGCTTCTTCTGGTAAGTTTTTTTCTTCAGCAATAGATTTAATGGCTACAACTAATTGTTTAACGTCCATGTCCATATTTATTCTCCTTTTTTAAAAAAACCGACCTCATTTGGCCGGTTAGACATTATTATTGTAGTTTATTTATTGATAATAGTAAAGGAATTATTTAATATAAGTAGTTAGATGTCGTTAAAAGTAAAAAGACTTTATAAAGATTTAAAGCCGTCTCATTATGATGTATCGATAAAATTTGATATACCTAAGATGACTTTTAAAGGTAGAGTGGAGCTTCAAGCCAAAGTCACTAAAAGACCGTCAAAACGAATTACTTTGCATTTAAAAGATCTTAAAGTATTAAAAGCTCAAGTATTTATCTTGCAAAATAAACAAAAAAAAGAAATTAAAGTTGAAAGGATTAATACCCATAACCGATATCAAGAACTAAGGCTACATTTTGACAAACTGATTTACGCTGGTGATTATTTAATAGTTATTGATTATGAAGGTAAAATAAATGATTCTTTAAATGGAATATACCCTAGCTACTATAAGGACAAAAAAGAATTAATTATTCTAACTCAATTTGAATCCCACTATGCTAGAGAGGCTTTACCTTGTGTCGACGAACCTGAAGCTAAAGCAACTTTTAAATTAAAACTTGAAACTAACCATAAATTTAATTCGTATATTTCAAATACGCCTATCGAAAGCCAGATTAAAGGCGTTAATAAAGATACCGTCTTATTTGAAATAACACCTAAGATGAGTACCTACTTATTATCTTTTGTATTTGGCAATCTTGATTTTAACGAAACCATAACTAAAGATCAAAAGAAAATTCGAGTCTATTCAATAATGGGTAAAAAAGAAGATACTTTGTTTGCCTTAGAGGTCGCCAGAAAAACTTTAGAATTTTATGAAAGTTATTTTGATATTAAGTATCCACTAAGTAAGTGTGATTTTATTGCTATACCAGACTTTGCCAGCGGCGCAATGGAAAACTGGGGTTGTATTACATTTAGGGAACAGGCTCTATTAATAAATAAGAATGAAAGTTCCCTATATATGAAACAATACGTTGCGAACGTTATTGCTCATGAGTTAACTCATCAATGGTTTGGTAATCTAGTCACAATGAAGTGGTGGACAGATTTGTGGCTTAATGAAAGTTTTGCTAGTTTTATGAGCTATGTAGCCGTTGATAATCTTTTTCCTGATTGGAAGGTTTGGAAAAGTTTCATTATTGAAGAACAATTTGTGGCTATGAGTTTAGATCAGCTTAATAACACTCACCCAATACAGGTAGAAATTAATCATCCGGACGAAATTAAAACTATTTTTGACAACATTAGCTATGAAAAAGGAGCCGCTATTATTATGATGTTGGAAGATTTTCTAGGTTCCAAAACTTTTATGGCAGGTATCAGAAAATATTTAAAACGTAATGAATATTCTAATACTTTAACGACCGATCTATGGCAAAGTTTAAGCGAAGTTTCAGATAAAAACATTCTAGATTTTATGGGAAGTTGGACATCTTTAAGTGGTTTTCCGGAAGTTAAAGTAATTAAACATGGTGACAATATACATTTTTCTCAAAAAAGATTTTTGCTAGATAGAATTAAAGAAACGACAGATAACAATTGGCCAGTACCAATTAACTCGAGTTTTTATGATTTAAATTTACTACTTAGATCTAAAGAAGCCAATTTAAAAATTGAAGATTCGAATAATCCCGTTTTGATAAACAAGGGGCATCGAAGCTTTTATCGAGTCAATTATGATAACCAGATTATTAAAGACGTCAAAGACTATGGTTTAATTAAATTAGACCTCTTAGATCGAGTCGGGTTCTTGAGTGACATATTTGAAATTTCTAAAACTAACGAGATTTCAATAGTTACTTATCTTGATTTAATAAAAGATTTATCTGATTTAACGGATCTAGAAGACTGGCAGTTGATAGCGGGTTCTTTAAATACAATTAAAGTTGTTTTTAACGATCAAGATCTTTTTGAAAAAATGAGTCCTTTTATTGAATCCTTAATATCCAAACAGTTGAAAAGATTAGGTTTTAAATCAAAATCTAAAGATACGATTTTTGATACTCTTTTAAGACCTTTAATACTAGCTATGGCCGTTAGAAGCTTTAATCAAGATTTTAAGGATTATGCTAGCGAAATGTTTAAAAAAGATCCTTCGCTAGTTAATGTTTCTCCAGAGATTAGACCGGTAATTTATGCTCAAATTTCTAAAAACAATAACCCCGAGGATTACGATAAGCTAATAAAATTACACGAAGAAAGCAATAACCCAGAAGTTAAGAATTATCTATTAGGATCAATTACCGATTTTAAAGATCAAAAACTTATTGATAAAACTATTAATTATTTAAAATCGGATAAAATTAGAAGTCAAGATATCCATTATTGGATATCTCATTTATTTTTAAACGATCAAGCTAAAGATAAAATTTGGCTATGGCTAAAAGATAACTGGAGTAATTTGAAACTAATGACTGGAGAAGATTTAAGTTTTTATAGAACTCCAATATACGTTGCTCGGTTTTATTCAAATAAAGCTTTTAAGAAAGAATTTGTTTATTTTTTTAAATCTGTTATGACTCCCTCGCTGGAACGTTCATTTAAACAAGCCCTTGAAATATTAGATTGGCAAAGCAATTGGAAAGAAAACGATCTAGATAAGATTAAAAAGTATTTTAAATGATCTTTTTTAAAAATAAGGAGCGATGAATTGAAGTTGGTCCTAATTGTCTAATAGCTTTTATATGTTCTTTGGTTCCATATCCGACATTATTCTTAAAATTATATAAAGGATAATATTTATCTAATTCAAACATATATTTATCTCTTGTAACTTTTGCGATAATGCTAGCAGCACTAACCTCATCTATTAAATCATCAGCTTTAATAATTGTTTCAACCTGATAATTTAAGCCTTTTAGGTAATTGATATTGCCATCTAGAATAATCTTAAAGTCGTGGTTTATTTTGCTATTTTGTAAAGCTCTTAAAATTGCGATTCTAGTGGCTTTTGTTAATCCAAGGTTATCAATCTCATGAGGCCAAACCCATCCTATTGAACAATAGTTTATATTTAAAAATATTTTTGAATATAATTCTTGACGTTTTAGACTAGATAATTTTTTAGAATCTCTTAAACCATCAATTTTTTTATTTAAAGAAACACAAGAAACTACTAACGGTCCAGCTAGAGCGCCTCGACCTACTTCATCAATACCTATTAGCATTTACTCTTTAGGGGTTTCTTCGGGAGTTGTTTCTACTGGCTTAGTGTCTTTAGGTGGTTCAATATCGTTTACTCTATTAACCTCGTTACGATCAAAATCAACGCTACTTAATCTGGCTGACTTACCAGTTCTTTGACGCATATAGGTTAAGTAATTTCTTCGAACTTTACTTCTTTTAGTAACTTCAACTTTTACAATTAAGGGACTGTGCAATAAAAAGCTTTTTTCAACCCCTACACCACTAGCAATTCTTCTAACGGTAATTCTGGACATATGGCTTTTAGGTTGAGTGGTTTTAATAACTAATCCCTGAAAAACCTGGATACGTTCTTTGTTTCCTTCTTTAATTTTTTGATGCACTTTAACGGTATCGCCACTTTTTACCTTAACGACCGAGGCTTTTAAGTATTTCTTTGAGATTTGCTCAATTAAGCTTTCCATATCCGATAGATTTTAACCTATAAATCACTTTAAATCAAGACTAAAACCAAGGATTAGGCTATCCTTAATAAAACAACAACAATATTAGCAAGAATTATTTATTAGCCAAATAATCTAAACAATTCTTCGGTAGATGTCTCGCCTTTAATCACTTTTAGGACTCCATCTTGGATCATAGTTATAGTTTTATCTCTAAAAGCCGCTTCTTCAATGTCTTTGGTACTGGGCGTTCGATCTGGATCGTTTAATATTTTAGAAAGATTGTCTGTCATTAAAAATTGTTCCCTTAAAGCAATTTGGCCCTTATAGCCAAACGGGTTATTATCGGTCTGAACGGCTTTATATAACTTTAAGTTATCTAAATTAGGCTTTTCTATATTGTCCGGGAGAGATTCGACGACTTCAGTAATTCGAGCCAGCTCTTTTTCGGAAGGGGTATACTCCTCCTTAGAATCTTGATCTAACTTTCTTACTAATCTTTGAGCCATAATCAATCTAATAGAAGATACGAACAAAGGATTTTGACCAATTATTTCATAAAGTCGACTTAGGGCGCTGGCAGCTGATCCGGCATGAAAGGTAGTTAAGACTAAATGTCCAGTTAAGGCTGCTTGAAGGGCCGTTTTAGCAGTTTCAGAGTCTCGAATTTCACCGACCATAACAATATCTGGGTCAAGCCTTAAAATGGCTTTAAGTTTATCCGAGAATCCCTTATTGGCAATATTATCTTCAGGAGTAATAGAAATTTGAGTAATATCATCTAACTGATACTCGACCGGATCTTCAATAGTTATAATTTTACGTTGTTCACTAGATAGGGCATTAATCATAGAATAGAGTGTTGTTGTTTTCCCTGAGCCAGTCGGTCCAACGATCATTACTAGTCCTGAAGGTTTAGAAATAATATCCTCTAAAATCTTACGTTCAAATTCGTTCAACCCTAGTCGATCAAGGTTATACATGTCTTGATCCATATTAAAGAGCCTCATAACAACATCCATAGAATTGATAGTTTGAACGGTTTCAAGTCTTAAATTAACATCAACTTGAGTCCCTGTGGCCATTTTAACCTTTTGATAGATATGACCTTGTTGAGGTTCTTTCGAAGAAGTTGAAATGTTGCCGGCACTAGCTACGGCCGATATTAAAGTTCGGTATTTATCATAAGTTAATCGAGCGATAGCGTGTAAGACGCCGTCAATTCTAAATCTAATTAAAACGTCATCTTTTTTAGTCTCGATATGAATATCGGATGCATTTAACTTATGGGCTTGTTCAACCAAATAAGCCAACATGTCATTGGCATTAACCTGATCTAGTATCGAAGAAATTGAAGTTACTAAATCGTCACTATTAGCGTTATTTAATTCTATTTCTTGATATTCGATTTTAGTTGGTGGATCATAACTATCAACGTATTCCTTAAAACCAGTATCTGAAATAACTGCAAAAGCTATTACTTGATCTTGAAACCTACTTTTAAGATAATCTATGGCATTAGGCGAGGTTGTTGTTAAGATTCCAAACATTATGTGGTTGTTGTCTACCGTAATAGGAACAACTCGGTAATTTTTAATTTCATCAACGGTTAAAATATCTTTATATAAGTTTTTGGGATTAGAACCAGAAGTGTCATAATAACTGAAGTTCAGCAATCCAGCTCGACGCTGAGTAGATAGCTCTTCATCATAACGGGCATCTTGACTCATATTTAAGATATTATAAAGGCTTATGGTTAAAAATAATAGAAATATAGTACTTATTTTAGATAATATTAGAAGTGCCCATAATGTTGGGTCATTATTTAGAACCGCTGAGGGGCTTGGTCTAAGAAAAATTTACTTGTGTGGCATTACTCCATACCCCAAGGTTTTAAACGATTCTAGATTACCTCATCAAATCTTAAAAGCTACTAAACAAATAGATAAAACAGCCTTGGGAAGCGTGGATTTAATATCTTATGATTATTATAAAGAGGCATTAAAACTAGTAAACGAGCTAAAAAAAGATAATTACTTAATACTAGCTCTTGAGCAAGCTAAGGATTCTATATTTTTAGATCAAATTAAGACATCTTCTTCTAAGATTGCTCTTATAGTGGGCAACGAAATAAATGGAGTCGAACAAAAAGTGCTTAACTCCTGCCATCATATTATTGAAATTAAAATGTTCGGCAAAAAAGAATCTTTTAATGTCGTTCAAGCAGCTGCCATGGCATTATTTTATTTTACTTTATTTTAAAAGCTTTATGCTTTAAAATGATAATTGTTAAGACTTATAAAAAATGACTTTGGTTAAAAAAAGAGACCCAAAGCAAACTTTGCAAACAAAAAGACGTTTTGGAGAACATCATAAGAAGGGTAAAAACTACCAAAAGATTTATTGGCCATTTTTACCTCTCTTAATTATTGCTGGTCTACTAGTTATTAGTGGGGTTAAGTTAATGGTAATTAATCATTCTAATCTTAGTAACAATAATTTAATTACAGCCATTAATAACGTCCGAAGTAATCATCGATATAAATCAATAAACCTTGATTCAAATTTAAGTAGTTTAGCTGAAGTTGAGCTAAATCAATTAAATAATACTTCATCTAGTAAGGCTCTTAAGCAAGTAGCCGCTAACTTAAAAAGTACTCAAGCTTCTTATGCTGAATATGGCTTAAATCTAGCTTATGGCTTTAGAAATAACAATTATATTATCAATGGGTGGTTAATTAACTCTTCCGATAAACAAAATATTTTAAATCCTGACTATAGTCAAATTGGCATAGCTTCTAAGACTATTAATTTTAATCATAAGTACCAAAAAGTTATAATCGCTATTTTTGCCCCAAAACAAGCTCATAATATTATTCTCACACCTTTTGTTAGTTACGGCTCAAGTTCTCTTGATTTAAGCTCTGCCGAAGCCTTAGGAATAACCAATTCTAAAACATATCTGTTTTTAACTTCTTTTATAATCTTTATATTAATAATTATTCTAGTTGTTAGAAATTTTAAAAAAATAATTAAATACTTTAAAAATAGCGAAAAATATTTATTAAAGCACTATCTAATTGATATAGTTTTAATATTAATTATTATATTTTTAAGTATGGTGTTACTAACGGTCGGAAAGGTAGTTTAACTTATTTTAAGGTTATCCTGACCAACTAGATCAGTTAAGTCCTCCATAAAGCTAGTATTTTCTATGTTTATCCCGCCAGGCAATTTAATAGCCTGAAGTTTAGTGTTTTCGCCGGTTATGATAATAACTGGATATAGACCAGAATTTTGATCAATTTTAGTCTTAATTTTACTTAATGTCTTGGTATCTGATAAATCTTTTAGTTTGATATAAACTTTTTCGTTAAATTTTTGATCCCTATCTTTGGCTCCCGGACCGTTATAAGTAGATTTAGTTACACTATTAGCATCTATTTCCTCGAATGATTCAGCGATCATGCTAAAAGGATTATTATTATTATTTTTAGCAGACATTTTAAGTTTAAATATATAAATCTTATCTTTATCTAGTGAAGGTATCATTTGTTCATACAACTTAGGGAAAACTACAATTTCAAACTCTTTATCTAAAGTTTCAACTCGCACAAAAGCCATTTTTTGGTTAGATTTTGTCATTATGTTATGAATTTTTGAAATAATTCCTATAACATTAATTAGCTCGTTTTCTTTTAGGTTTTTAAAATCCTTGTTATTGTCAGAGTTTTTGGCAATATAATCGGCAAATTCGGCTAGAGGATGCTGGCTAATATAGAGACCAAGCAATTCTCTTTCCCATGTTATATATTGACGTTGATCGGTTTTATTGCCCTTCTTTATTAATTTAATATGAGAATCCAAGTGTTTTGACTCATGATCGCCTAAACTGGCAAAAATATTCACCTGATTACTATTATTTGTTTGCCGTTTTTTTGTAGCATATTCACTTAAAACTTCAATGTTATCTAAAAGTAATTGTCTGTCTTCAAATTCATCAAAAGCTCCAACCTTAATAAGACTTTCTAAAACTTTTTTATTTGATACCTTAAGATTAACTCTGTTTAAATAATCTTCAATTGATTTATAAGGTTTATCTTTTCGAGTTTCAACTATTTCTTCGGCCGCTCCTTCACCAACATTCTTTATAGCTTTTAATCCATAACGGATCTCGTTAGTGCTTGAATCAATACCGAATTCAACAAAGGATTTATTAATACTGGGAGGTAATACTTTAATGCCCATTCTTTGACATTCATTTATTTCAACCGCCAGTTTATCGCTATTGTCGTAATCGGTGGTCATAAGAGCAGCCATATAAGCGCTTGGGTAATGAGCTTTTAAATAAGCAGTCCAATAAGATATTTGTCCATAACAGGTAGCGTGGGCTTTATTAAAAGAATAATCAGCAAAGGGTTGAATTAATTCCCAAAGTTTTTGAGCCGACTTTTTTGAAAGCCCCTGATCAAGGCAGCCTTTAATAAATTTAGGTTCTTCGGCGGCCATAATAGTTCGGTTTTTTTTACCAATAGCTTTTCGAACTAAATCAGCTTCCCCGGCAGTATACCCAGCAACTAATTGGAGTAATTTTATTATTTGCTCTTGATAAACTATAACTCCATAAGTTTCTTCAAGAATTGGTTTTAAGGACTCATGTAGATAAGTTATGCTATCAGGGTTATTTTTACCCTTAATAAAGTTAGGTATTTCCGACATTGGACCTGGTCTATATAAAGCGCCCATAGCTACAATATCTTCGAATAAAGTCGGCTTAAGTTCTTTAAGGTATCTTTTCATTCCAGAAGATTCAAGCTGAAATATACCAGTCGTATCGGCTTTTTGAAGAAGTTTAAAAGTCTTAAGATCGTCGTTAGGTATCTCAAAAATCTTAATATCTTTTTTATAAACTTTTTTAACAATACGAATAGTGTTATTAATGGTTGTTAAATTCGACAATCCTAAGAAGTCAATTTTCAATAACCCAAGTTCATCTATTGGACCCATATTATACTGGGTTGCAATAACCCCTTTTTGAGCTAATTCTAATGGTACGTGCTCTGAAATATCGCTTGGTGCGATGACTACTCCTGCGGCGTGGACGCCATGGCTTCTAATAGTGCCTTCTAGCTGGACAGCGAGATCAAAGATAGAGCGGGCTGTTTCATTATTTTGATATTCACTTTTAAGCCGGGGGTCTTCTTTTAAGCTTATTTTAAGGGGAATATGTCTACCTTGAAGGGGCATTGGTAACATTTTGGCTAATCTATCGGCTTCTTGGTAGGGAACCTCTAAGATTCTAGCCACGTCTCGAACTGCATTGCGAGCCGCCATTTTACCAAAAGTTACAATGTTAGCGACTCGATTTGATCCATATTTTGAAACACAATATTCAATAACTTCATCCCGACGACTATCTTGAATGTCGATATCTATATCGGGCATCGATATACGATTAGGATTTAGGAACCTTTCAAACATTAAATTATACTTAAGAGGATCAATTTCGGTTATTCTTAGAGCATAAGCGATTATTGACCCAGCAGCCGATCCTCTTCCTGGACCAAAGACTATGCCTTGATTTTTACCCCAATTTATAAATTCTTGGACAATTAAAAAATAGCCACTAAAGTGCATGGATTGAATAACACTTAACTCATAGTTAGCTCTTTCCATAATATTTTTAGGTAATGCTTTCTTGATGTCTTCAATTGTTTTAAGATTATTTTTAGGCAAATATCTAATATTTAAACCTTTAAAGACTAGTTCTTTTAAGTAGCTAGTTTCATCCTTAAAGTTATCCGGTACCTCAAATTTAGGTATTAAGGTTTCACCTAATTTAATTTCAACCTGACATTTATCAGCTATCTCTTTAGTGTTAGTAATGACCTCTGGATTGGTTAATCCCCAGCGTTTTATTATTTCCATGGGATCGGTCACATGCAATTCAAATTCTTTTAAACTAAATCGATTGGTATCTTTTAAAAATGAGTTCGTCTGTATACATAACAAAGCTTCGTGAGCATTTTGATCTTGGTGTCTTAAATAATGCGCATCGCATGTCACAACCGTCTTTATATTTAGTTTCTTAGCTATTTTTAATAAAGAATTATTTACCTTTTGTTGTTCGATATTAAAAGTTGGATGATCGGGATGTCCATGATCTTGAAGCTCTAAATAGTAATCATCTTTAAAAACTTTTTGATACCATTGAGCAATTGAAAGGGCCTTTTTTAAATCGTCATCTAATAAGGCTTGGCCCAGTTCACTTCCCATGCAAGCGCTTAAACAAATTAATCCTTGACTATATTTTTTAAGAGTTTTTTTATCTATTCTTGGTTTATAATAAAATCCTTCTAGATTAGCTATGGTCGATAACTTCATTAAATTCTGATACCCTTGATTGTTTTTAGCTAAGAGAATTAAATGATAATTACTCTTGTCTAGTCCGACTTCTTTGTTTTCTAAATTTCGACTAGCAACATAGGTCTCGATACCAAGGATGGGCTTAACCCCTTGATTTCGAGCTTCTTTATAGAATTCTATTAATCCAGACAAAGTCCCATGATCTGTTATGGCAATAGCTTCCATGCCTTGTTTTTTAACATATGGAATGAGATCAGAGATTTTTGTTAATCCGTCTAAGAGACTATATTGAGTATGATTATGCAAATGAACATAATCAGAAGACTTCAGTTTTAGTGTTTGTGTTACCAAGCTATCCTCCACTTGTACTTGATACTTTGATTATACTAAAAAAAGGCTTTTTGGTAAAAAGCGACATTTACAACACGAATTATTCATTTGGTCTATTTAATTGAGCTCTTTTAGCTAGCATTTCGGCTAATATACCCCGATAAACATCGACTTTTTCACTGGGTAATAAACCTCCGTTATCTTCTAGGGGAGCTACATTGTCAAGATAATAAGTAATTGTGGCCCGTAATCTATTTATTCTACGCTCAAGAAGTTCAGATTCATTAACAACTGGTTCGTCTTCGTTCCCTGTTTCAGGGCCTTTTTTAGGTGTCATAAACATAATTATACATCTTAGACATTTGTTTAAGACGATTTATTGTTACTGGCCACATTTTTAGCTTTTAATTATGTATAAAAATAATTAAGTAATTTATATCTTATAAGTTCTTATATAGCCGTCATTTTTTTGACATTGGAATTATCTAAAAACTATTCGAGTGTCTTTATTTGTTTTCTTATATAATCTTTTAGTTCGGGGCCTAGCTCTTTATTTTGAAGAGCAAAGTCTATAACAGTTTTATGGTAATCCATAATATTACCTAAATCATAATACTTAGCGTTTTGAATAATGTTTCCTATAACTTTATTGTTACTTTTTGCCATCAAATTTAAGGCGTCGACAGCGTAAAATTCCTGATCGTTTTTTAAGTTTTTTAAAACTGTTCGACAGTACTTAAAGACATCTTTAGTTAAAACGTATCCACTAACAGTTGCCAAATTAGAGGGAGCTTTTTTAATCCCGGGTTTTTCTATAATCTGATCGATTCTAATCGTACTCGGATCAATTTTCTGACCACCACATATTCCATAACGATCGTATTCTTGCTCTTTAGATACTTCAATGCAACTTAAAATAGGAGCCTGATATTTATTATAACTATCAAGCATTTGTTTAAATCGTAGGGGACTTGAAACAATAAAATCATCGCTCCAGGTGTAATAAAAGGGTTCATTCCCTAGCAAATGTTCGGTGTTTAAAAGCGGGGTTGCTGAACCGTAAGGTCCTTTTTGCCTAACATAAATAAAGTTTGCCATTTCTGAGATTTGGTCAATCATTTTAATATAATGAGCTTTTTTAGACCCACCCATTAAAAGATTGCCTCTTAGATCCTCATTAGGTTTGTCAAAATGATCTTCGATAGCTCTTTTAGAATAACCTGTAACAATTATGATATCTTTAACACCCACCGACACTAACTCTTCAACCACGTATTGAATAACGGGTTTATCTATTAATGGAAGCATTTCTTTAGGCATTGCCTTTGTTTGAGGCAGAAACCTTGTTCCAAACCCAGCAGCTGCGATTACGGCTTTAGTAATTACTTTATTTTGTTTCATAATAATTAATCCTTATAGTTTCTTCTCGATTAAAGTCTTTACCATTCCAGGATTAGCATTGCCACCAGATTCTTTCATTACTTCACCTATTAAAAAACCAATCGCTTTCTGTTGACCACTTTTTAAGTCATTAAAAGCTTTTTGATTTTCTTTAATAACTTTACTAACTAATTGATCGAGTTCATCGCTGTCGGAATTTTGAAAAAGTCCTAGTTTAGATATGTATTGTTTTAAATCTTCTGGTATATTTTTTTCTTGAAATAACTTTTTTATTAATTCTTTAATAGAATTTGAATTAATTAGACCTTCTTTAGTAATTGCTCGTAAACTTAAGTAAATATTATGAATCTTTTTTAATAGCTCACTACTAATATTAGGGTTATTTAAAACTATAGGAGATTCTATATTTATAATCCAATTAACTATTGCTTTAGCATCACTTTCTGGTAACCCGAGGACATATTCCAAAACTCCTTTACCTTCCTCCAGCTCATAGTCTAGTAATATATACGAACTGACTTCGTCAATATCTAATTTTCTTAAACGATCGGTATAATAATCTGGTAATTTAGGAATTTCTTTTTCAACTTTATCAATAAAATCATTTTCTAGTATTATTGGCGGAACATCTGGTTCCGGCATATATCGATAATCGTCGGCATTTTCTTTAGAGCGGAGACTATAGGTTGTACCTTGTTGATCATTAAACCCTCTAGTTTCTTGGATAATTTTCTGATTACTGTTCAATAATTTAGTCTGTCTGGTTATCTCATAATTAACAGCTCTTTCTATCGATCTAAAACTATTTAGATTTTTAATCTCAGCTCTTGTTCCTAAGGTATTATCTTTAGAGATACTAACATTAACGTCAAATCTCATATTTCCATAATATAGATTTCCTTCAGTCACCTCAGCGTACCTCATTAATAGGTATAGTTTTTCGGCGTAAAGTCTTGCTTCAGCGGCCGAATGTAATTCAGGTTCACTAACTATTTCTAAAAGTGGAGTTCCAGCCCTATTAAGATCAACTAAAGAATAGTTTTTTTTATCTGGATGAATGTTTTTACCAGCATCTGATTCCAAATGAGCTCGGGTAATATTTATGATTTTAAATTCTTTGGAAGTGGGATCAAAAAACCTAACATGACCACCTAATATGATTGGTTCATCGAATTGGCTTATCTGATATCCCATCGGTAAATCAGGATAAAAGTAATGTTTTCGATCAAATTTAGAAAAATTTGAGGCTCTAGTATTTAATGCTTTGGCCGCTTTTATGGCCAGTACTACTGCTTCTTTATTTAAGACCGGTAAAGCACCCGGAAGACCTAGGTCGATATGATTAATTAAAGTATTCGGGGGAGCTTCTTTAGCATCATTATCTGCCCCAGAAAATAGTTTAGTCCTAGTCTTAAGCTGGACATGACATTCAATTCCTATGGTTGGAATATAATCTAGATGATTTTTGGTTTTAATGACTTTATCTTTAGGGTTACTCATAATTATTTCTCGACACCTCTAGGTTTATTTCCGGGAAGAGCCTCTAAGTCACGTAAAGCACTTCTAATGCCCTTAAGGGCTTTAACAGTATCTTTTTTAGTTATTTTAGTGATATTATTATCCGCTATTTTGTTTTTAAGTTTATGAGAAAACCATACATCAGAGTTTTCGCTAAAAATATTTTGAGCAGAAACTAATCTTTCACCGGTTGTTTTACCGTGGAAGTGTTTCTTTTTTAAAGCTTCATCTAGCAAAGTATCGGCTTCAATTATAGCCTGATACCAAAGCTTTTTATCGGAACACATTTGTTGTAATATATTCCATTTTTTTTGATACTTTTTAACATTTATTTTTTTGTATTTAAATTTAATATAAGCATAGGTAAATATTATTAATAAAACTAAAATAGCTAGTAGTATCTCTATTAAATTTATTTTCATGATTTAAGAATTTCCTCTACTTCTAATGCTAAGGACAACAATTCATTATCCTTTTTTTGGTTAGCAATAAGCTGAATTCCAACCGGAAGATTATCGTTCATTAATACTGGTAAGCTAATAGCTGGAAGTCCGGCTAAATTAGCGGCTACCGTCATAATGTCATTCAAATACATTTCAAGCGGTGAGTTTTTAGAATTCTTCTTAAAAGCAACAGTTGGAACGGTGGGGCCAATAAGAAAATCGTATTTAGAAAAAACTTCCTTAAAATCGTTAATAATTTTAGTTCTAACCAATTGAGCCTTTTTATAATAAGCTTCGTAATAACCGCTACTTAGGACATAAGTGCCAATCATAATTCGTCTTTTTGCTTCCTTACCAAAGCCATTAGTTCGATTTTTAAAATAACTATCTTCAAGATCTTTAGACTGATCGTCACTGTAGCCATATCTAAGTCCATCATAACGACTTAAATTTGAGGAGACTTCAGCTGGACAAAGAACATAATAAACAGCTAAGGCAAGTGGCAAACTACTAATACTTACTGGCTCTAACAAAAAACCTTGGTCTTTTAATTTTTGAATGGTCAGATCTAGTCCTTTACGAACTGAATCATCTAGACCATAGTCTAAGTACTCTTTAATGATGCCTATACGTGCTTTTTTTACTTTAGTAATTCGCTTAGAGTCAACTTTATACTGGCTGTCTAAAGTAGTCGAATCGAGCTTATCTTGGCCGCTAATAATGTCCATGATCAATATTCCATCAGAAACGCTTTTAGTAAGACTTCCGATCGTATCAGTGGAACTGGCCATGGCGATAACCCCAGACCTACTTACTAAGCCGTAGGTAGGCTTATAGCCTACAATTCCACAAAAGCTTGCCGGCTGTCTTATCGAACCTCCGGTATCAGTCCCAATACTAAACGGAGCGATATTTAAGGCCACACTGGCAGATGAACCACCAGATGAACCTCCGGGGACTCTTTCTTGATCAAAAGGGTTTGAAGTTGTAAAAAAATCACTATTTTCCGTGCTAGATCCGTGAGCAAAGGCGTCCATATTTGATTTAGCAACACAAATTGCTCCTTCTTCTTCTAATAGATTTATAGCGGTTGCCTGATAAGGAGCTCGAAAATTCTTTAAAACATTACTAGCGGCTGTCGTGTAGCCTTCAATAGTCAAAAAATTATCCTTAGCAATAAACGGAATGCCAGCTAAACGACCTAATTTATGTCCAGATTTTAAGGCCTCATCAATTGCTTGAGCTTTTTTAAGAGCCGAGTCTTTTTGCACCGAAATTATAGTTTTATATTCCTTATTATCTTCAATTAATTGAAAGGTCTTATTAACTAAATCGACCGATTTAACTTGACCATTTCTTAAATCTTTAGCTAGATCCTTTAGAGACGGCCACATTATTCGATAACCCTTTTTACTTTGACATATGAATCCTCAATTTTATTTAATGAATCTAAAAGATCCCCGGGTGTGTAGCCGTAATCCAACACCTGATCATTTCGATAAACATTGCTTAAGCCGGTTACTTGATTAGTCGGCTTTAAGTTTGAAGTATCAACTTTTTCGAGTTGCTTAACATATTCAATAATTTCAGAAAGTTCTTTTAGATAATCTTCGAGCTCTTGGGAAGAGATCTCAATTCTGGCTAATTTAGCGACTTTAAGGACATCGTCCTTAGTTAATATTTGACTCATTTAATAAAGATTATATCAGTTTAGATAGATAAAATTAAGATAATTTATTAAAATTTATTTTTTAAAAATTAGGAGTATATTTAATATTAGGTTATTTAAGAAATATCAAAATGGTTTTAGCGGTTGAAGAATTAAATTTATACGGTTTAGCAGAAAACCCTGATTTAGTCGGCCTAAAACAAATAGTCTCGGAACCAGTCCAAGAGGATTATGATCATAGCTTTCTAGGAAGGGTATCAAGACTTTTAGAACCTAATTTTAATAGCGACTTTAATCGTGAGTTACAGGATCCGAAAACCTACATTTCAACCGACGGATCTAATATACCAATGACCTATCGGGTCTTTAATCAAGAGTACTTAAATAACGGCAATCCGATTGTAGTTTATAACTTTTCACTTTTTGTACCTGGTCACAGGGGTGCCGAACTACCTTCAGTTTTTGAAATAACTAAAGTTGCCAGAGAACACAATTCAGCCGTGGTGGCGATAACCACCGACGGTTATGACCAACCCTTAACTAATCAACAACTCCTAAGCTTACATGATTTTAAAAGTATGGCTAATCGTAAATTAGACTTGCTTGAAAGTATCTCTACTAACGGGCAGGAATTGATTATTACCGGAGCTTCACTCGGAGGCATGATGTCTTATGAAATGGCGGCCCTAAACAGTAAGAGATTAAATCCTAAATTAAAAATACTTGAAATTATATCTATATGCTCTTCTGGTCATAACGCCTACTCTCCTTCTGACTTGTCGTGTGTTTTTCGTCAATTTACTACAGGTGAAATTGTTCCAGCTGCAAAATATCTAGTTCAAGATTTAGACCCATTGTCAATTCTAAAAAGATCATTAGAAATGGTTCAGACATTACCAACTAGCGCTCAACAGGTTATGGCAAGTAGTATAATTGCTTATTCAATCCTTCACTCTCCATTAGTCGGCGTAGAAAAAGAAATTCCTCCAGAAACGATCGTTATTGACGAACTTTATGCTGACGATAAAGTTTCTCAACCACAATATAGAAATAGTAATTGGAAGAAAGCTAGAGAGCACCCAAAGAACAAACATAGAGTTTTAATCGAAAATGGAAATCATTTAACGCTATTAACTCACGGTCTTATGACTACCCTACATTATCTATTTTTGACAAAGTCTCAATTATAGTGTTTTATATTAGTTAAATGTCTGAATTATTGGAATTAAACGGAGTAAGTGTAGAATTTGTAGATACTACCGTCAATAAATTACTAGGACAATATCCAAATTTAGATTCTGATAGAGTCATGAGGGTTGCTGGTTTAGTTGCTAGAATTGGAGCCAGTGTTATTGAACTTGGGGATCCCAATAACGAACTTCAAACGGGTTTAGTGTCTACGGTTAGCTCGGCTTTTGAAACATTGACCCAAATTGATTGCAGTCAAAAAGACCCCGACTCCTTAAGTGCTTTAGAAGTGCCTAGATTATCGATCGTTAGTAACTTAAGTCAGGAATCTATAGAAATAGCTTTTGAAGCTATAGAGAGGTTTAGGGCTTCAGAATTAGAATTTGTCATACCTACTAAGGAGTCGGAATATAGCAGAGTTTCTATTTTTGGTGATGAAATTAACTTCGATAGGATACTCGAAGGGCCATTGGAATTTGCCATGAGTCTGTTGCTAGATAATGAAGATATTGTTTTTGGAACCTCCTTTGAAGACCCAATGAGACCGGAAGTTAACTCGAATTTCTTAAGGCAGATGATTAGGAACTTATTAGAAAGATTAGGAACTAATTTGATTAACTTTAAGGATACCTCTAATCAAGCTGACCCATTTCTAACTTATGAGTTTTTTATGGAAGTTTTTAATATACTCCACGAGTCATCAAGTTCAAGCACTATAGTTTCAGTTGAGTTTGGCAATGATTATGGTCTAGCTTTAGCCAACTCATTATACTTTATAAAAGCTGCAATTGATTTTGCCCGTTATAACAATACTAGCTTAAATACTAGAGTCAAAACTAATGTAGCGAATTTAGGGAATGCTTTATCAGGATGCGACATTATTAGCTTATCGGCCGCTATAGATAAATATCTTTTAAATCAAATATCGGCCGAATTAGTTGTTATTAAACCAGAGCTTATAAAAGAACAAATAGACCGAGCTGTCGAAGTTTTTAGAATTTTAGAACTAGATATACCTCTTAGAGCTCCAGTTATTGGCTATGAAACTAGAAATAATTTAAGAAGATCATAAAAGTTCTTTTTTAATCTTATTAATTAGATCTCGAAGCTTGGCGGCTTCTTCAAATCTTAAGTTAGCCGATTCTAATTCCATTTGAGACGATAATTCAGCAATTAAAGTTGGATATTCATTTTTTGGAATTTTTTTCAAATTAATATCATCCTCTTTTGGTTTATCCTTAAGTCTTTCAATTAAAACTTTATTACTTTTCTTTGTAATACTTTTAGGTGTTATATGATGAATTTCATTATATTTTTGCTGCATAATTCTTCTGGAATTTGTAATATCGATAGCTTTTTGCATACTTTTAGTAACATTATCGGCATACATTAGAACTGTACCTTCTTCGTGCCGAGCGGCTCGACCAATAATTTGAATTAGAGCTTGTTCACTACGTAAAAACCCCTCTTTATCGGCATCCAAGATTGCTACCAACGAAACTTCTGGCAAATCTAATCCCTCTCGTAGTAAATTAATCCCTACTAGAACGTCGTATACCCCGCTACGCAAGTCTCTAATAATATCAGTCCGATCCAAAGTGTCTACGTCACTATGAAGATAGGCGACTTTAAACTTAAGATCTTCTAGATAAGTCGTAAGATCCTCCGCCATTCTTTTTGTTAGAGTTGTTATTAATATTCGTTGATGTCTTTTAACTCTTAAAGATATTTCTTCTAATAAATTATCTAGTTGATTTTTGGTGCTTCGTATTTCTATTTGAGGGTCTAGCAAGCCGGTTGGTCTAATAACTTGCTGAACAACTTGCTGACTGCGGCTTAGTTCATAATCGGTTGGGGTAGCACTGATATAGATAACTTTATTAATATGTTTATTAAATTCATTGAAAGTAAGGGGCCTATTATCTAGGGCGCTCGGTAATCTAAAGCCATGCTCGACTAAAACTTCTTTTCGTGCTCGATCGCCATTATACATGCCTCTTATTTGAGGTAAAGTCATATGACTTTCATCAATTAGTAAAAGAAAGTCATCTGGGAAATAATCAATTAAAGTGGCTGGTTGTTCACCAGTTTCTCGATTAGTAAGATATCTAGAATAATTTTCAATACCTTTTACGAAACCGGTTTCTTTTAATATTTCTAGATCAAAGTTAGTTCTTTGTTCTAGTCTTTGAGCTTCTAAGAGTTTATGGTTCTTTTTAAAAAACTTTAGTCTTAAGTCTAATTCTTCTTCGATCTGATTTAAAGCTTTGTCTAATTTTTGTTTAGGAGTTACGTAATGAGATCCTGGATAAATTCTATAAAAATCAAGCTCTCTTATTAATTCTCCAGTTAGGGGGTTTATCTGAAGAATTCGTTCAACTAAATCGTCGAAAAATTCGATTCGTATGGCATTCTGTTCACTGGCTGGAAATATATCTATGACATCGCCCCTAACTCTAAAAGTGCTACGATGAAAATCGATATCATTTCGCTGATACTGGATATCCATTAATTGACGTAGCAACTTATCCCGTACTTTACGTTCGTTTTTAGTTACCATAATTGACAGATTAGCGTAATCTTCGACCGACCCAATGCCGTATATACAACTGACGCTAGCAACGATAATAACATCTCTTCTTGATAAAAGGTTATTGGTAGCTCGATGTCTTAAACGATCAATCTCTTCATTAATTTGAGAATCTTTCTCAATATAAGTGTCTGATCTAGGAATATAAGCTTCAGGCTGATAATAGTCAAAATAGCTTACGAAATAGTTTACGGCGTTATCGGGAAAGAAATCCTTAAATTCAGAGTAAAGCTGGGCAGCTAAGGTTTTATTATGGCTTATAACTAAAGTAGGCTTGTTGTATTTAGCGATTATATTAGCCATGGTATAGGTTTTTCCTGAACCAGTAACTCCCAATAAGGTTTGTTCTTTATAATCCTTACTTAAACCATCAAATAACGCCCTAATAGCCTTAGGTTGATCGCCACTAGCGGAATAATCACTACTTAGCCTAAACTTACTCATAACATTAAATTATCTAACACATAAACTTATTTGTCTAAGCTAAAGTAATTTTTTAGGATTTATAGATACCTAAATTTTCTGAGTGAATCTTATCTAAATGATCCGTTAATAGCTTTATTAAATTATCGGGAGAATCATTAAAGGCAATAAAAGCATTCTTCCGTAAAGGTTTAGCAATCGATATTAAGCGCTCAACTTCATCTCCGATACCTCCGGCCCCGTGTAAAAAGCCGATGGGGGTATCAGACTCCATAGATATCGTGAATTCATGCAATGTTCCTATTCGTCCACCTATACTAATTACGGCATCGGATGAGGTAATTAGTAAACTATCTCGACCGACATAATGAAGCCCGCTATATATAATAGTGTCATAATACTCAGTTGGTAAACAATACTTTAAAACATGTTCAACTTTTGAAGAAGCTGGGCTAATTCCAACGCTCATTAAACCACCAGCTTCTTTATAAGCCAAGGCGGCATAATTTGGAAGTCCATTTGTAGCTCCAGTTAAAAGACTATGACCCGATTTAGCTAAGGCTTTTCCTATTTTTTTAGCTAGTTCTTGACCCTCTTCAACAGTTACGCCGCGAGCGGCTCCAGATACACAGAATTGATACATATTAATCTATTCTAACAAGTTAATGCTTAAAAATCTAGGAAGATTCTTGTTCAAAAATAGTTTCTAATTGAGCTTTATTTAAATATCTTCCCATTAATTCGTCGTATAGGGATCGGCTTAAATTCTTTGTGCTTCTTTCATGAAATTCGTTAGCATGCATTAAATTAGTAGCAACATCCAAGATATTTAAAGATACGTTTTTTGAGTCTTTCGAAAAGTACAAATGATCACTATCTATAAAAAACTTAAAGTCATTAATTATATGAGGCAGTATTTCCTTATAATTAGTTAACTTAAAGTCCTCCGAAAACGGAAAATCAAAGTCTAGATTTGATCGGTATTGGTCGCTTAATTTATGAACAAGTTTAAAGGGAAGGTTCATGCTATGTAATTTAGAATACACAGTTGGTTCATGTTCAAAGACGTCGGCAACTCTCAAAGAAAAGTCGGGTCGAAATTCTGATAGTTTCAAGTAACTCGTTAGACTTTGAAGAAGTAATATATCATCTAATATCTCAATTAGGACTTTAGTAGTTTGCCCCCTTAGAGGTTGATTGCTAAGATCATTAATAATTACCGTACCGGTTTCTAAGCTTAAAACAAAATCCCTACCTATTAGACCGCTAATTGTACTAATGATCTCTTGATATCTTTTAGTAGCCATTAAAATTCGTATCGGTCTTTCTTCAAAATCGGTAATTTTCAAAGTTTTATGGTGAGCATAAAATTTATTTAAATAAGAAATTGATTCCATTCTATTAATGGTAACTAGTACTAGCTCGATTGGTTCTTTTTTTATAAGCGAATCAATTGAACGATATCCTAGAGCTCTCAGGCTAGTTTTAGGAGGATTGCTTTTTAAATACTTCTTATAAAATACGTTTTTTACGCTTAAAACCTTGAGATCTTTAGTTAAATCGCTTAAAAAAAGCCTTAGTCCAGAACTTAAATTAGCTTCAGCGCTAAGATAGTGAGCTGATTTTGTTCTTAAATATTTAACTAGTTTTTTATCTAATTCATCTAACTTTGAGCTTAAAGCATGATATATCTCTAGACTATTACTATCAAAAGGGTCTAAATTTAATTCCTTAATCTTATAGTAAATTGCCTCTTTAATGTCACTAAAAAGTTTTAGATCCTGCTTGGGCTTACTAGTTTTATGCTCGAGCTCATTTATTAATTTTTTAAGCTCCCAGTTTTTTATTTTTAGTATTTCAGAATAATATTTAGTCATTAATTTGTTTTAATAATACTGTAGCTATTTTAGCATAAGTAGGTTTAAAGAGATTTAAAACTCTTTCGGATAATACCATTCTGGAGCATTTTTTAAGTAACTGTCCATCTGGTAGTCTGTTACTAGACCAGCTTGAGCGCCCACTCGTTGAACAACGCTCATAGAATTTATTGGAGCCCACTTTAAAGCCTCTTCCATAGACTTTCCCTTTATAATAGCGGCTACAAAAGTTGAAGCAAAGGCATCGCCTGCTCCAGTGCGATCTTTAGGAGGGGCCGGATCTGGATAAAGTGGCATTTGAAGACGCTTATTACCGTCACTGGCATAGGCGCCATTTGGTCCGTCGGTAACGACAACTAATTTCGGGCCTAAATCATGAAGTTTGTTTAACAAATCATGGACATCGTCGTGATTACCGCCACCAACCGTAACTGCTTCCTCGCGGTTTAGAACCAAAACTTCACTTCTTTGATAGATTCTTCTTAATCGATCAACTCCGGCTTCTATTTGAAAAGTTCCCGGTTGAAAAGCTAATTTAACATCCGGGTTAACGTCTAAGTAGTCGCTTATTTGATCATGAAAATCGATCCCGTGTTGAGAAACAGAGCTTAAATAAATCCATTGAGGTGTTTCGGATTGTCTTAGGTGAGGCCATTGATAATCATATTCCTCATGTTTAATTAATATCGTTCGTTCGTCCTTAAACCATAAAACATAGTGGTAATTGCTTTTTTTATCATGATTAATCCTTACTAAGGAAGTGTTGACGCCATTATGGTGTAGGGCCGTTATCATGTCTCGTCCATGAGCGTCTCCACCAACGTTAGTCACAAATCCACTTCTTAAGCCTAACTTTGCTAATGAAACAGCCGCATTGGCTGAATTACCGACCGCTTCGACAATTTCTACGTGATCAAAAGGTATCTTAGTACCAAATTCCATTGCTAATAGTTGTTTACTGTCTTTTTCAATAACCTCTGCTCGATCGTCAAACAATCTAATGAATGCATCGGTTACTACATCACCTACACTTATAACATCATATACATCTGCCATAGTCCCACCTTTTATAAATATTAAGTCACCATTTTATTAATTGAATTAAAGTCGTCAATCTTTGATTCCACAACTGCTTGAATTGCCGAAATTACCTCTTTAGTGACTAACTTAGCCACGGAAGTCTCATTAGGATTATCTTTTAATACTTTTTCTAAGGCCGTGCGATAAGCATATCGCATATCGGAGTTGATATTAATCTTACTTACCCCAATTTTGACAGCTTCTCTAAAATAGTGCCCCGGCGTATCGCTTCCCCCGTGTAATGAAATATTGCAAGTAATAACTTCTCTGATTCGTTTTAATAAATCTAAATCTAAAATCTTGGGAACTGGATATTTGCCATGCAAATTACCAATGGCAGCGGCAAAAGTATCGATACCCGTTCTATCGATAAACCTTTTAGCTCCATCGGGTGTAGAAAATGTCTTTTTTATTTCCTCATAATCTATATCGGTATTATAAACATTTGAACCTCCACTAAAATAATGTGGTTCACTTTCAACACTAGCACCCGTTAATTTAGCATAGTTTACAACTTCTTTTGTTGAGGCAATAATATCTTCTTCGCTAGCGTTATGATTAGCCATGGAAATATCGATATGAATAAACTCAAATCCAGCCTCTATCCCCCTCTTGGCAGCGTCTACCGAAGGACTGTGGTCAAGATTAACATATATTTCAACCCCATATTCTCTTTTAAAATTATCCACCATATCTCTGATGTTATAAAGTCCGATATCATCTACCTCACCTTGGCTGACTTCTACTAAAACGGGAGCTTTTTTCTTTAAAGAAGCCTGGACAACAGCTCTTAAAGTAGCCTCGTCATCTAGATTAAAGGCCCCAAAAGCCCAATGCTCTTTACGGGCTTGGATCATTCGTAATCTAGCAATCGAACAGTTTTTTCGTATTTCTGGAATCGTTAATGGCATTTAATATAATTATACAGCTTATGCTTTTTTTGTTAAGTTTATAAAACTAATAGTCTGCTTTATGATATTTGTATAAGTTAACCCAAAACGCTCTAAAAGTTGATCGGGTTGGCCTGACTCTCCGAATCGGTCCTTGATGCCTAGTCTTAGAATTGGTACTGGATATTTCTCGGAAGCAAGTTCGCAAATAGAACTACCGAAACCAGCATTCATCTGACCTTCTTCAACGGTAATGGCTATTTTAGTTTTTTTTAGGGATTTTAAAATCGTTTCTTCATCTAATGGTTTAATAGTTGGGACATGAACAACCTCGGCATCAATACCTTTTTTAAATAACTCTTGGGCGGCTCTTAGGGCATGATAGGTCATCGTGCCAGTAGTTATCAAGCTAATGTCTTGACCCTCTAAAAGAGTGTAGGCTTGGCCTATTTTAAATGGCATTTCTTCTTCAAATATAACCGGTGTTGCCTCTCTAGCTAATCTAATGTAGTTAGGTCTGGAATCTAAGCTCATCATTAAGGTTGCCTTCAAAGCTTCAACACTATCACCAGGAGCAATAACAACCATGTTTGGAAGAACTCGCATCAAGGCAATATCTTCAAGCATTTGATGAGTAGCTCCATCTGGGCCAACGCTGATACCAGAATGAGATCCTACTATCTTGACTGGTCGATCATTCAAACAAATAGTGGTTCTAATCTGTTCCCAATTTCGGCCAGGACTAAAAGCTGCATAACTTGAAACAAAAGGGATCTTTCCCATGGCGGCTATACCGCTAGCAACGGTCACTAGATTTTGTTCAGCTATTCCTATTTCAACAAAACGTTCAGGAAAGGATTCTTTAAAAAGATGCATTTGAGTTGATTCGGTAAGGTCAGCACAAAGAGCAAAGACATTAGGATTAATCTGTCCAACTTTTAATAGACCTTGTCCAAATCCGCTTCTCAGTGATTCCCTTTTAGGATTATTTAAATCACTTGTTAAATAGTCTGAATTTTTTTTATTGATGCTCACTTCGAATTTTTCCTCCAAGTGTTCTTAGTTCATGAAGAGCTTTTTGGGCTTGTTCCTTATTGGGTGGTTTACCGTGCCAATTAAAATCTGACTCCATAAAGTCAACTCCCCTGCCAGGTATGGTGTGAGCAATTATGGCAGTTGGTTTCTCTTCAATAGCTTTTGCCATAAGGCAAGCATCAATAACAGCCTCAATATCATTACCATTAATCTCTAAAACTTTAAACCCAAAAGCTTCCCATTTAGCCTTAAGATCCTCAAGGGGCATCACGTCCTCAGTAAAACCATCAATTTGAATATTATTACGATCAATAATAAGTGTTAAATTACTTAGTTTATTCTTACCAACAAACATGGCTGCTTCCCAAACATTGCCTTCATCTAGTTCGCCATCACCGCAAATGACATAGATTCTTCGTTTTAAGTTATTACTTCTTTTTAAAACTAGGGCCATTCCAGCAGCCTGAGATAAACCAGAACCTAAGGGCCCTGAAGTATTTTCCAGGCCATCTAGTCTTAATCTTTCCGGATGACCCTGCAATCGAC
This sequence comes from Candidatus Saccharimonadota bacterium, assembly GCA_027371845.1. Taxonomy (GTDB): domain Bacteria; phylum Patescibacteriota; class Saccharimonadia; order Saccharimonadales; family UBA4665; genus JAJZMH01. The sequence continues at coordinate 12,468 of DAHXLD010000013.1, read as the reverse complement.
TATCTAGTTTTCTGAGGGTTTTTAGTTCACTTCGTTCGAAATAACCTGCGTTAGCCATAGCGGCATACCGAACAGGTATACAGTGCCCATTACTTAAAAGCAAGATATCTCGATCTTCCCAATTAGGGTCTTTAGGTTTATGGTTTAAAATCTCGAAATAAAAAGCCGTAAATATATCTGCCAGACCCAACGGACCAGCCGAATGTCCGCTGCCGGCCGCCAAGAGCATACTTATAATATCTTCTCTTATGGTGTTGGCTATCGTTTCTAATTGTTTTAGAGTGTGTTTCATGGATTCAGGGTGTTATTTAGTTTGTTTAATAATAAATCGTAGCTATTTTTAGGATTAGCACTATTCTGAATATAACCTCCCACGTTAAAAACTTCAACGCCAGAACTGGCTAAGGTTTCAATATTATCTAGGTTGATTCCTCCATCCCAAGCAATTTCAATATTAGAAAAAGACTTAATAGTTTTTATCTTATCGATTAAGGTAAGGTCGGCCTTGCCGCCTTGATAGCCTAAATTACCACTAAAAATTATTACCTGGTCATACAGATTTAAAACTTGTTTTATGTTTTGAACGGATGTTTGTTGCAAAATAGCCAATGACGACTTAATGCCACTTTCTTTTATTTTAGAAGTCAGCCTTAGATGATCAAAGCTTGCTTCGAAGTGAACAGCTATTAGACTAGGATTCAAATCAATTACTTGATCAAGAATAGCGTCAGGATTTCGATACATTAAATGAATATCTAAGGGAATATTAATTTCTGGAATGTCTTTAATTTCTAAAGATCTAGCTAAAGTAAATTGGCCATCCATTAAGTCCAAATGGATTCTTTTAGCAAATTCTTTTATTTTAGTTAGCTGATCGTTAAATTGCTCAACGGTCGAAGCTGTAATGGTTGGACTAACGATCATACTTTACCCAATTTCGTCCAATTGATTAATACGGCGCACAAATCTTGAAGCTTTTGAGAATTCGGTAGTTAAGAATACGTTTAAAATATTAATGTTATCACTTTTAGATATTTCCTTAGAGCTTAAACAAAGAACATTACTATCATCATCATTACGGGCATCATAGGCTAGGGAGGTTGAAGTACATAAACTAGCTCTTATACCCTTAAATCGATTAGCGGCCATACACATTCCTTGTCCTGAGCCACAAATTAAAATAGCTCTATTATTTAAATCGTTTGAACCTAAAAGTTGATTGACGGCTTTAACAGCAAATTTTGGAAAATCATCAACATTATCAAGCTTTTGATCACCACAATCAATTGCTTCAAAGCCTTTTAAATCTAAATATTCTAACAACTGATGTTTAAGTTCATACCCATTGTGATCGGCAGCAATAAAAACTTTTATCATAATAGCCTAAGCTTAACTACACTAATGTCCTAGCTACATCAGCAACCATTTCTACTAGCCTATTGCTGTAGCCCCATTCGTTATCATACCAAGAAACAACTTTTAAGAGATTGCCGCCTATTACGGCCGTTAGATTGAGATCGACTATGGCTGAATGGCTATTACCTATGAAGTCGGTACTAACCAGCTCATCTTCGGTTACGTCTAATATCCCCTGAAAATAAGGTTCTTTAGCGGCTTTTTTAAAAGCTTCATTAACCTCTTCAACCGTGACATCTCTTTTAGTTACGACCACAAAATCTGCTAAAGAAACAACCGGAGTCGGAACACGAACCTCAAAGCCTCCAAATTTATTTTCTAGGGCTGGAAAAGCTTTAGCGGCCGCAATTGAAGCACCAGTAGTGGTTGGAGTAATGTTTTGAGCCCCAGCTCGATCTTCTCGTAAGTTTTTACCAGGACCATCCTGTAAGTGCTGAGAAGCCGTATAGCTATGAATGGTTGTCATCATTAATTTATCAATACCAAAAGATGTTTCTAGGACTTTAGCGACCGGAGTAATACAGTTGGTCGTACAGGAAGCGTTACTAAAAACATCGTTTTCGGCTTTAACCTTGTCATCATTTACACCTAGAACAATAGTAGGAGCTGTATCAGCACTAGGACCTTTTACGGGAGCGCTAATAACGACTTTTTTAGCTCCAGCTGTTATATGGGCTCGAGCTTTGTCTGGTTCGACAAAAAAACCCGTTGATTCTATTACTATATCGATATTTAAATCTTTCCAGGGTAAATTTAGAGGATCTTTTTCGGCTAGAACCTTAATTGGAACATTTTCAACAATAATGTTTTCGTCATCATACGTTACGTTCTTATCATAAGTCCCATAATTTGAATCTCGCTTAAGTAAATAAGCCAAAGTTTTGGTATCTGTTAAATCGTTAATTGCAACGATTTCTAAATCACTTCTACTAAAAGCAATCTTAAATGCGTTTCTACCAATTCGACCAAATCCATTGATAGCAATCCTTGTTTTCATAGCAATCCTTTATTTTTAGTTCTACCTAATAAACTATAAACAAGATGCCTTTTAAGCACAAGCATAAAAAATTAAAATTTAAGGAAAAATTAAGATTATTTAGTTTTAGTTTAAGCTTTATTGTATCTAGTAATGCATTCTTCGATTATTTCGATGGCTTTTTTAACATCTCCCCAACCTAAAACCTTAGTAGAACCGGGTTTCTTAAGATCTTTATAGTGTTTAAAATGTTCTTCTATTTGAGCTTTAAACTTATCCGATAAATCATCTAAGCCTTTAATTGAGTCACCATTGTCTCTATTATCCTCTGGAACACAAACAACTTTATAATCCATTTCCCCATCATCTTCAAAAATTAGAACTCCAATTATTTTAGCTTTCAACCATATTCCTGTTGGCAGAGCTTGATCACATACGATTAAGGTATCGAGTTCATCGCCATCTTCGTCTAAAGTCTTGGGTATAAAGCCGTAATTTACGGGCTTAGGGTATATTAAGGGTTCAATTCGATCCAGCCTAAATGCGGCCTTTTTTCGATCCCACTCAATTTTGAGATTACTGCCTTTTGAGATCTCGACAACTGTATTTATTTGGCCATCGTTATAGTTGCCCGGATCTAGTACTTTATTGAAATCTGGCATTATGCGCTCCTTTGGTTGGTTTAGCTAAGTAATTTAATATAATGTTTATTATACTAAGAAGAGTTTAGGATTTAAAGATGAAAATAAAGTTTATATCTAAAACTAAAAAAGCTCATAATATAATTAGTTATCGATTTGAAAAACCAGCTAATTTTAACTATTTAGCCGGCCAGTACTCTGAGTTTCATTATAGTCACCCTCATCCCGACAATCGTGGTCTAGTTCGGTGGTTTACCTTATCTTCAGCCCCAGAAGAGGATTACTTAGAGTTTACAACTAAACATCCGGATAGCGAGAAGTCATCAAGCTTTAAGAAATCTTTACAAACCATTAAAAAAGGAACTGAACTTGATGTTTATGATTCAATGGGCGACTTTGTATTACCCATGTCCCAAAAGACAAAATTAATTTTTATAGTAGCTGGAATAGGGATTACACCTCTTTTAAGCATCATGAAGCATCTTAAGATTACTAATCAAAAAAGACCTATCTATATCTATTACATTGCACGGACAGAAGAAATGATCGACTTAGAAAGTTATCGAGAAGTAGTTGATAATATCTTTCTTTATAACTCTTCAAAAGAATTTGAGCTCAAAGCTATTTTAAAACTTATAGAAGATAATCATTTCAAAGATTACTTAATATACCTATCAGGGCCACAACTAATGGTTGAAGATAAAGCCACTAAACTTAAGAGCACACTTGATCGCTCGAAAATAATACTAGATTATTTTGATGGTTATTAAAACCTTTTATAGCGTTCGATGTATTCTCTAATCATAAGAGCAGCCGTAGCTCCCTCGCCGGCCGCTGACGCAATTTGCATAGTAGCCCCACTTCTAACGTCTCCAGCAGCAAATACACCCTTAATATTAGTTTGAAGCTTTAAGTCAGTTTTAATAAAACCCAAGGAATCTAAATCAATATTCTTTAAGAATTTAGTATTTGGCAGAAGTCCAATAAAGATAAAAACGCCGTCAGTTTTAATAGTAAATTCTTTTAATTCTTTGACAGCTGTCACTTCTTTAACGAGATTATTATCCCCTCCTACAATTTCTTTGACAGTCACTCCTAAATGAATAGTAATTTTATTGTCTTTAACGTACTTATTAAGTTCTTTAATTAGGACATCGCTAGCCTTAATGGTAGATCTTACCAACAAGTCAATATGAAATGCGTATCTAGTCAAAAAGATAGCTTCTTGAACCGCTGAGTTTCCTCCTCCGACAACCACAATTTTTTTGTCTCTATAAAAGGCTCCGTCACAAGTCGCGCAATAATGAACCCCTCGAGCTAAGTATTTTTCTTCTCCGGGAACATGTAACTTCTTATAATCTGTTCCGGTAGCAATAAGTAAAGCTTTAGCCCGATAACTAGCTATTTGACCAACAACCTCTTTAAACTTACCGTCTTCTTTTATTTCGATAATTTCATCATAGTCGATTTTAGCCCCAAATCTTTCGGCTTGTTTTTGAAGATTATCTGATAGCTCAATTCCCCCGACACCATCTGGAAAGCCTGGGTAATTATCGACTCTATCGGTAATAGCGGCCATTCCACCAATAACTCCCTTCTCAAGTATCAAAGTGTTGATATCTTCTCTAGAAGTATAAATACCGGCGCTTAATGAAGCTGGGCCCGCCCCAATAATAACTAGATCGTAAATATTATTCATTAGACTAAAGATTATAACTTATTTATTAAGATATTGCAGGGACTAATCTTGATAGATTATATCCAACAATAACTTCTTTTGAATCATCTGATTTAGTAACTACGGTAACCGGAACCGTTAAAGCTCCAGAAATCTTAAGAGCCTCTTCTTGTCTTGAGGGATTAAGATCAAGATTAACCTCTTCGTAACCAATGCCTCTTGATCCAAGATAACGCTTGACCATGTGGCAGTAGCTACACGTATTAGTAGTAAAAATAGTAATTTTTTTTGGCATTTTAACCCTCTTCTTTTAGTTTTATATGTTATATCTTTGTAAGATACACTTATTATATATAGCGCTTAACTTTAATGCAATACGCTATATATTGTGTAATTTAGTACATTTTAATTCTTAGATATGGCTAAAAGTGTTACGTCAAAAACAAGATCAGCATTAGCTGGAATACCGGATCCTGGAGGAGGTGAAGCTCCATACGCCATAGAGGAGGGTATTAATAAACGCCTAATACCGCCTACTTTCATGCCGACAATCCCTTTTGACCATCCCGGAATAACTTGATTTAGAGCAAAAGTGATCGGCTTTCCGGTTGAAGAAGTCGATTGAAAGATTTGGCCCGTAGAAGCTAAAGCTCCAGTATAAAAGACTGTTACGGTTGCTCCCGGATTAACCGTGGGGCCTGAACCAACCTTAAGGTCAATTGTTTGTAAGCTCGGTACCGACGAAACCGGTGTAAAATTCGATAATTTTTGAGTTGGTGGGGCGGTTGAAGATTGAAGATTGCTCGAACTTGGTTTTGAAGAACCATTATGACTAGATTCATAGTTTGAGATTATAAAAGCGATTGTTATGAAAGAAGATGTTAGAAGAAACAAAATCGCAAAGAATATTGCAAAGAATCTTTCTCGTTTTAAAGCCATATTAAATATACCCCTTAATTAATAAATTATAACAGTTAATTATTGATTTTAAGCTGATAAGGCTGACTTGGAAAGCCTAGTTTTAAAAAGTCGCTCAATAAAGGCACTAGTTCTTTTGGTAAAATATTAGAATTTAAGATGTCCTTAATTGGAAACCATATTGGTCGATAGAGATTCTTGCCCATACTATTTATTTTATATTCTTCTGAGTTAAGATCGAGTTTTAAATCACCCGATGCATACTCACAAAGATAAATATACTGTATGCCGTATATGTCCCCAGCATCTTCAATGATTACTAATCTTTCGTTTTTAAAAGTTAATGAAGACTCTTCTAAAACTTCTCTTTTAAGGGCTTGCTCGGGAGTTTCACCTAATTCGATATTACCCCCAACCAAAGCTCGATATTTAATCCCAAATTTATTACGATCCATTAATAATATTTGATCGTCTTTAAGAAGTATGGCTCTTGCAGTTTTTCTCATTTAAACCCTTTCTATGTTTTCCTTAGTTTTAAGTTTTACGCTTAACTTATCTAAAAGACCATTAACGTATTGATCCGATAAAGTTCTTTCAAGATCGCTAACATAAAATCTAAAAGTTATATTCTTAGTCTTTAAGGCCCCCTTTGCTCTAAAAATTGAAATTAATTCGATTTTTAAAGAAATGTTATCATTTTTAAGAAGCTCAAACTCTTTATAAATAATATCTTTTAGCTCGTTAAAGGTGGTTTTTAAAGGAACTTTTAAAGTTAAGTCTTGTTTATTAACGGGATACTTAGTTAACTGATAATAGACCAAGCCTTTTGGCTGGCCTAAGAGAAGATCTAGGTTAATTTCTACCCCAGAAGTGTTAGTTGGTAATTTACAATATTTAACAGTTTGGCTACTAAATTCACCAACGATTCCTAGAACCTGTTTAGAGCTATTAAGAATTAAAGCCGATAAGCTTGGGTTGTAGGGAGCTTTAAGGCTATTTACAAAAAGATTGTCTTGGTTTTTATAGTCACTAACTTTAATAAATTCAACACCCGTCAAATGTAATTTATGAAGATAATCAGTTAAAATCTTTTTAGAGCTATAAAAAGATGAATAGGGACTAGGGTTATAATTGGAATAAATAAGGCCTAAATTATTAAAGTTGTTTTCAACTTTAAAATTTGAATTAGTTCGTAAAAAGATCTGGCCAAACTCAAAAAGGGCCAATTCCTTAATACCTAATTTTATATTTGGATGGACTTTACTAACTAAGGAGCTAGTTATGTTCTGACGGAAGTATTTAAGCTCTGGGCTTAGGGGATTAGCTATTTCAAAAGAGTTCTTTATGTCAAGATTACTGGCTTTAAGTTCATTTAACCCTAAGTAGCTATAGCTTATGACTTCATTAAGCCCGAGTTTAGATAGAATCTGCCGAGATTGTTGTTTAATTTCTAGAATGGGAGATTGTTTGGCAATCGATATGCTTCGTTTAATCGGTTTTATTTTAATGTGTTGATAACCATAAAGTCTTCCAACTTCTTCAACTATATCTTCTTTGATTTCAATATCAGTCCGGTAAAAAGGAGGTTTAATAATTAAAGAACTAAAACGAGATTTAGTTTTAAATTCAACATTTTCCAACAAACCAGAAACTGTCTTAAGATCCAAGCTAGAACCTAAAAGGTTATTAATAAAGTCAAGGTTTATGTTAATTGTTTTAGATAAAGAAAGATTTCTAAGATCTTCTTTATTAATTAAATTAAGGTCAACAATCTCCGAAGTAAGAACAACTTGACTATCGCTAAATTCTTTAATTAATTCAGCTAACCGGATTAAAGCTAATTTAGTTTGAAAGGGGGACTGCCCTTTATTAAACCTAGTCACTGAGTCACTAAATACTCCCTTAGACATGCTGGTTCTTCTTATCGAGTACATGTCAAAATTAGCCGATTCTAAGATTATTTCTTTGGTGTTTTGATCAATTTCGGTATCAAGGCCTCCCATTACCCCAGCCAAAGCCACGGCTTTCTTATTGGAGGAAATAACAATATTGCTAGAATCTAATTCAACTTCCTTAGAGTTTATTAATTTTAGTTTTTCACCTTGATAAGCTTTACGAGCTGTTAATTCCACCTTGGGGCCGATACTTAAAATCTTTTTAAGATCGTAAGCGTGCATTGGTTGAGCCGTTTCAAGCATAACCAAATTAGTTGCATCGACAACATTATTAATCGGTTTAATACCTTGACGCAATAAATAACTTTGGATTTTGATTGGGCTAGGTCCTATCTTAACGTTACTTAAAATTAGAGAACTAAATCTTTTAACTAAATCCTTATTTTCAATTTGTATTTTTAGATCATATTTTATCTTTTTAGGGATAGTTAGTTTTAAATCATCTACTTTATACCAATTAGGTGATTTAAACTTCTTGTGTAAAATCCCTGAGACTTCTCGAGCAACTCCGACTATTCCAAAGCAATCCGGACGATGGGTGAACATCTTATTTTCAATATCTAAGATGTGGTCATCTAAATCTAAAACTTCTTTTAGAAGAGTACCTTTTGAAGGATTTGAATCTAAGATTAATAAACCGCTCGAATCGTTATTAACAAAAAGTTCATGTCCACTAGCTAACATCCCGTTGCTAATATGGGAGAATATTTCTCGACTTTCAAGAATAAAAGGTTCTTTGAAAAAACTTACTGGGACAATTGCTCCAGGGGGTATCCAGGCAACCTTAAGTCCTTCCTTAACGTTGGGAGCTCCACAAACAACCCCAATAGTTCCATCTTTGTTCCGGTAGGGATCGGCCTTTGAAAATGCTCCGCCGTCATCTATGTGGCAAAATTTTAAATGATTTGAACCTTCGATGGGAGTTGCTTTAACAACTTCAACAACCGTAATATTGTCATAAAGATGGCCTATGGCTAGTGTTTCTTCTTCCAATGCTCCAAGTTGACTACCAATAGCTTTTTCAACTTCTTTAATATCCAAAGACTTCAGGTCAAAGTTTAAAAACCTATTTAAATAATTTAAGCTAACCTTCATTTTCTAAAACCTCTTTAATCTTTGTTTTAACTTCCTCAAGCTCTTGATCGCTCATTTTAGGACCTTCAACGGTCGTTAAATAGCCAGCATAATTGGGATAATATTCTTGATGAGTCGACCAAACATTAGTTTCTTCTTTAGTAATTCCAAATAGTGGGTAAAGCTTAACGTGTACATGAGCAACTCCGGTACCCTCAACCACCATGGCGACTCTTTCGACCTCTAAAGCTTTTTCCAAGGCTTTAGCGATCTTTTTAGAAATAAGTAATAGTCCTAAGTAAGTATCGTCATTTAAGTCAAAAAGGTAAGCTCCTGGATTTATTTTTGGTATTACTATGGTTAAGCCTTTGGTGTTAGGAAAAGGCGTCAAAAAGGCTAGATAGTCTTGGTCTTCGTAAACCTTAAAGGAAGGTATTTGATTATTGATTATTTTATCGAAAAGAGTACTCATAATATTTAATTAAATTGCCTCAAGAAATCTAATTTGCCATTAAAGAAATGCCTAATATCTTCAATATTGTATTTGATCATCACCATTCTCATAAAGCCTATACCGAAAGCAAAGCCACTATACTTAGCGGGATCTACCGAGGCCATTTTTAGTACGTTGGGATGTATCATTCCGCAGCCTAGAAGTTCAATCCACCCTGAATATGAACAGATGTTACACCCTCCCTTGGCGCAAAATGGGCAACTTACAGCAAATTCAAACGAAGGTTCAGTAAAGGGAAAATAAAAGGGTTGAGTCTTAAGTTCAAGTTCTTTATTAAAATATGCACTCATGAATTGCCTTAGGGTGTCAATTAAATTAGCGACTGTTACTTTCTTGGCTATATAAAGACCTTCGATCTGATAAAACGTATGTTCGTGTCTAGCGTCTAAGTCTTCTTTACGAAATACTCTACCTGGGATAACGTAGGCAATCGGTTTATTCTTTTCTATTAAATCGTTAGCATTTTGTTTAATAACCCGATTCTGCATGGTTGAGGTTTGAGCAGCGGCTACAAGCGGTCTTTTAGACTGATCTACGCTGGTTAAAATAAAGGTATCAAAATCGTCTCTAGCTGGATGATCTAGGGGAAAATTTAAGCTTTCAAACATATGAAAATCGTCATCAATTTCATAGGACTCGATTGAATTAAAGCCCATATTCTGAAAAATAGTCAAAATCTGATCCATTTCACTCATAACTGGATGAGTTGATCCTAACCTTCCTTCTAAGCTGGTTAAGGAATCGGCTGGTTGATTAATGTCCAGAGGGGAACTAACGTCAATATCTTTAATGTTATTGCTTTTTAAATCAATAGACTCATAGGCTTCTTTTAGAAGATCATTTTTAAGATCATTAAGAGCTTTTCCGAATGAAGCTCTTTTGTTAGAATCAAGATTTTTAATTTCTTCGAAAAGAGTTTTTAGGGTTTTAGATTTTAAAATATCGGTCTTAACCTTAAGTTCTGATAACTCTTTTAAAAGTTTCTGTTTGGCAGAACTTATTGTTTTAATTTGATCGTCTTCCATTTTTAAAATTATAACAGGATTTGTTAAACTATTACCAGAAGGAAGTTATATGAGTAATTTTAGTTTTGACATTGTAAGTGAAGTCGATAAAAGCGAAATAAATAACGTTTTCGATCAAGTTAAAAAAGAAATTGCTAGTCGCTACGACTTTAAGAACACTATAGGTGGGATTGAATGGTTAAACGATCAAAAAAGTGGATTTAAAATTATTGCTAGTAGTGAAATGCAAATTGATTCTGTTATAGATATTATAAGAAGAAAATTAAGCTCTAGGGGTTTAAGCCAAAAGTTAATTGATACTAGTAAAGAACTTGTTTCATCCAATATGCGAATAACTAAAGAATTGCCATTTGTAGCCGGTATTGATAAGGAGAAAGCTAAAAGTTTATCTAATGCCCTAAGGTCTGAATTTCCAAAACTTAAAATAGCCATTATTGGGGAGTCTTTGAGAATTAATAGTTCTAGTAAAGATGAGCTTCAAAAAGTCATTTCAAAGACTAGGGTAATGGAATTAGATTATCCGGTTCAATTTAATAATTTCCGCTAAAGTTTTATTTTTAGTTATAATTAGCTTATGGCCCTTAAAGACAAAGACCAACTTTTAGCTCTTGTATCAAAAGCTAAGGAAGTCTTAAGGAATAATGATAGAGGCAGACACACTGTTCCTAGCCCCATTTTATACCCCCATCAATGGCTCTGGGATAGTTGTTTTATAGCCATCGGATTAGCGAATTATGATATTAAAAGAGCTCAAATTGAAGTCTTGAGTCTACTTTCCGGACAATGGCAAAATGGCATGCTACCAAGTATTATTCTTCATAATAGTTTTATGCACGGAACTCCCGGGTATGATAAACATTCTCGTATTTGGCGAAGTTGGCTTAACCCTAATGCCCCGGACGAGCTAGAAACTAGCGGTATTACCCAACCCCCGATGTTAGCCCAAGCAATTGTTAAAATTGGACAAAAGCTTTCTAAACAAAAAAGGAGAGAATGGTATAAGGAAGTATTCCCTGGTCTTATTAAATATCATCAATGGTTATATGGCGAACGTGATCCCCATTCGGAAGGTTTAGTCTTATTAATACATCCGTGGGAATGTGGTCTAGATAATAGCCCACCCTGGATGTATGAACTTAATGACCATTTATTGCCTGGCTGGATCAGATTTTTACGCTTTACTCATCTTGACAATGTATTTGAATGGTTTCGATCAGATAATATCTTGGCTTTAAAGAATCAAAGGCTTACTAATGTTGAAGCTTTGGCCCTATTTTCAGTTCAAAGAAGAATTAGACGGAAAAATTACGATTTTAATAGAATTATTGATCACTCTTTATTTGCCATTGAAGATTTAACATTTAACTCAATACTCATTAGAGCTAATAGTATGATCGAAGAGATAGCAGAGTTTATTGACGTTAAGATTCCAGACAACCTAAAAGAAAGCTTTAATAAAGCTAAAAAGGCTTTAAACGATTTATGGGATGAATACTCTCAAGAATACTTTTCAAGAGACTTTGTTTCTCATAAGTTATTAAAACAATCCTCGATTGCCGCATTTATGCCCATTTATTCGGGGGCAATTTCTAAAGATCGGGTTAGTAGGATTATAGAAGCTTTAGAAAATGAACATCGTTTCGGAACTCCATATCCCGTTCCTTCCGTACCTCTTGATTCAAATTGGTTTGATGCTCGGCGCTACTGGCAAGGACCAACCTGGATTAATACCAACTGGTTAATTATTGATGGTTTAAAAAGATACGGTTTTTCGGAACATGCCGAAGCTTTAAGAGAAGCTAGTATTGAGCTAGTTAAAGATAATGGTTTTTATGAGTACTTCAATCCAAATAATGGTGATCCGTTGGGGATTAATGACTTTTCCTGGACGGCTGCTTTGACTATTGATTTAATTTTAGGATAACTTCTTATTTGACTTATGTTGTAATAGGCTTAAACTACAAGATATATAATCAATTGGAGGAAAAATGCTAAGTAATAAATTATTATTAAATAAAAAAATTATTGTAAGAATATTACTCTTTGCTTTTATCTTGTTAAGTTTTGTAGTGCTCAATTCAATGGTTAACAAAAGTTTTAATTTGAATCAAAATAGTCGTCTTAATGCTCTCACTGTTTCTTCATTATCAATTACCACTACGTCTTTACCGAATGTTACTGTTTGCGGTCTAAGTTCTTCAAATTGCCCTTCTTATTACACGACTTTAAACGCTTCGGGTGGAACTAGTCCTTATTCCTGGAGCTTAATTA
>DAHXLD010000011.1 GCA_027371845.1 Candidatus Saccharimonadota bacterium | reverse complement strand
GCTCACCAAATCCAGCTATAAGGCTTCGGGCGGGATCCAAATCGATTCTACTTCTCAACACTTTACCGTTAACACCAGGAGTGTCTACAAACGCTCCAGCTCGTCCGATAGTTAATCTTGTGTTTCTATGGATAAGGACGGGCTCGACACCATCTTCGCCATTACTTATGTAAATCTGTCCATCAGAGCCTTTAAAAATACCTAGAACAGTGTCTCTGTCTTGCTCACTTGGAACTCCTAATAGGGCTAAATACTCTACGCCATTATCTTTAACACCATTTACTCCCTCAGGAATAGCTACCCTCAAGACACTGTTTTGACTCATGTCAACTATTTCTACGTCGGGACTAAAGTGAAGTTTATTAAAGGCTGCTTCTGCTGGGTTGTTTGTTTTTGGTTTTAATGTATCTGGGTTCATTTATAACATAATAGCATGTTATTGTTTATAAGTCAATATTCTGGCGGAGAGGGTGGGATTCGAACCCACGATACAAGTTAATGTACAACGGTTTTCGAGACCGTCCAGTTCAACCACTCCTGCACCTCTCCTAAATACTTTCAAGGACAATAAATCTTGGCGGAGAGAGAGGGATTCGAACCCTCGCGGGGGCTTGCACCCCCCTAACGATTTAGCAAACCGTCCCCTTCAGCCACTTGGGTATCTCTCCATTAGGGTGTTTATTATGGCGGAAGGGGTGGGATTCGAACCCACGGTGAGTTTCCCCACACTTGTTTTCAAGACAAGCTCCATCGACCACTCGGACACCCTTCCTAAACAGATGAAATTATATCATCAGAACCCTTATTGCCAAAAATATTTTTTTAGAGTTTTATAAAACGAAGAAGGCTTTCAAATATATCGAGGGTCGGTTTTTGGACCGGAATAATTTGAGATAACCTTTGAATAACGTCCGCTGACACATCTTGGTTTAGATTTATATAAAGATAAGGATAAAATCTTTTCATAGGCACCAATGAGATAGCTTTATCAAGTCCATGATTATTTATCGAGAACGATTTAAAATTAGATATCTTAAATGCTTTTCCAGAAACATAAAGACTAGAGTCGGTAAGTTTATAATTTACGGACTTAGGCTTTTTAATCGAATATGCTAAAAGAATAATTCCACAAAAAACAATCACAATAGTGGTTATAAGATCTCGGGTAATTAGGTAAATTAAACCTCCCAACACTATGGTTGAGGCAATAAAGATTAGATACCAAGAAAACTTTTTAGAAGAAGATTTATCTATCGAAACCCAATCAATATCTTCAAGGGCTTGCGATTTATTTAAGTCTTTAGCATAGCTTTTAAAAGTGGTGTTCTCGTTATCCATTGTTATTTATTTTAACATTTAAACTTTGAAACGTTTAAATTTTGTCTGTTGTAACTAATATCTAGGTGTTGTTATTATTGTGTTGTAAATAAGGTTTAAGTTTATTGTTTTAGCCTTAACTCTGGGATATACTTAGCATTAATACAAAAAGGCAAATATATCAAGATAATTATATTTGGAGGGTAATATGGCGCGAAAAAATCGCGATGATAATCTTCTGTTAGAAGAAGAGGATGAGCTCACAGCAGCTTTTTTGGGAGATGACGACTTATCTCCTTCAAACGGTAACTCTAGATCCGCCAGTCCGGATCCAGTAGAAGAAGAGTGGGATGATGACGATAGCGTACCAGGTCAGCTTGCAGTAGATGTATATGAAACTGCAGAAAAACTCATAGTAAAAGCTCGTACAGCGGGTGTTAATAGAGACGATCTTGATGTCAGTATTTCTGATAATCAATTAACTATTAGGGGTACTTTAAACGCTGGTAACGAAGAAGGTGTTGAAAATTATTTTCTTCAAGAGTGCTATTGGGGAGAATTTTCAAGAACCATTGCTTTGCCTGTGCCCGTTAAAGAAGAAGAAATTGAAGCTATCTTAAAAGACGGTGTTTTAACAATTAGTTTTGGTAAACAAAAACAAGATTCTGTAAAGAAAATCCAGGTTCTTTAATTATTTAAAATCTGGCCATGGCGTTTAAAATCAAAAATTTATTGCCTTCCTATTCTGATATAAAATTTTTATATAACTCTATATTTATAGGGCTTCCTGCTATGATCTTTTTAACGCTCATGGTGATAGGTTTTTATGCAGAGGGAAGCCAGCAGTTTTCGATGCTCGCTAACAGCTTTGTTCATGGGCACACCTATTTTCTTTCGTCAATTGGCGGAGTAGGGCAAGACCCGGTTCTTTACCATGGTAAGGTTTATTGGGATGATGGTTTTTTTCCATCTTTAATTCTTGTTCCTTTTGTAGCCTTCTTTAACCTCTTTCATATTTTCTTTTATCAAGGTTACATAAAGTGGGTGTTTGTTGTTCTTACGGTATATTTTGTTTATCTTCTAGCGAAGCATTTTAAGTATAGTAATAAAGATTCCATTATCTTAGTCTTGGGATTTGTCCTTGGAAGCGTATATATAGGAGTTAACTCTGTATCGAGTGGCTGGTTATATGCTCAAATTATTTGTACCTTTCTTCTGTTTGCGGCTTTACTGGCTTATTTCAAAAAGAAAAGTTGGTGGTTAATAGGAGCTATTTGTGGAGCCATTCTTTTAACAAGAATCCCGGCAGATGCTATATTGGTATTTTTTAGTTTAACTATCTTATTTACTAAAAAAAGTTTAAAAAACAAAATAATAGACCTTTTTAAGCTCGGCATATTCGTAATGTTAGCCGCCATATTAATTGGAGCATACAATTATCAACGCTTTGGTAACCCCTTTAATAATGGTAATTACTATCAATTAATATCTAGTGAATCTGCCCAAGCCAGGTCCATGGGACTAATGAACATTGACCACATCCCAACCAATCTCTATACAATTTTGTTAAGAGGACCAGTTCCAGTATTAAAGGACCCTGGTTCTTGGAGCTTAAAGCCTCCATATCTAACTAATAACAATTTAGGAATGAGCATTTTTATAACTTCACCTTTTTTGCTTTATTTCTTTACCAGAAAATGGTCTTCATACTCAAGAGAAAACAGGATGTTATTACTTTCAGCGCTAATAAGCCTTTTGATACTTCTTTGTTATTATGGTGATGGAGCCGATCAGTTGGGTTACAGATACGCCCTAGACTTCCTGCCAACACTTTATGTAGTCTTTATGTCTATTTATAAGAAGTTCAACAAGAATCTATCTCTTGGGATGACAAGTTTACTAATCCTACCAGGATTCTTTAACTTCTATTTGCTTTTGTCTTATATAAATTAACCGTTTGTACTTATGCCAGAGGCTGTGTTAAGCACATAGTGAACAATTAGCTGTGAAATTGCAACAATTACCAATCCTACTACGGCATAGATTAGAGTATTCTTTGCTCCCGAGACATTGTTTGAGTCTCCACCAGAAGTAACATACCTAAATCCTGCATAAATGATCATTATTACCGAGATAACGCCCACGACAACTGAAAACAGATTAACAACGGTCTTGGCTATAGATCCAACCCCACTAGTCAAGTTTGCACCGTTTCCACATTGGCCACTATTGCTTCCGGTAGCTGAGTTTATTCCTGTATTAATAGCTGATCCAATTGAGTTACAGGGAGCAGCATTAACGAGAGCTGGCGCCATAACTGGAACCCCCAAACTTAACGATGCTAGAGTTATAATTATGTAGCTTTTGATTTTCTTTAACATATTTACCTTTCTTTCTTGTTCTTTTTCCTTATATTTTAAAATTATACATCAAATTATATTATTTTTTAGTATAAAACTCCACTATTACTTTTTCAAAATACCGTTAGCGGTGTTTAGCACGTCAGATGCTATCAACTGTGCAATAACAGCAATAGCCAGACCTACGATCGCATATATAAGGGTATTTCTTGCGGAATTTATAGAATTACTGTCACCTCCAGCGGTCACATACCTAAAACCAGCAAAAATTATCATGGCAACCGATACTATTCCGACAATCTTAGCAAGTATGCTTACGACTGTTTGAGCTAAGTTACCAACGGCGGTTTTACCGCTTTTTGATGAGCAGTTCACTCCTCCTAATTGTGATAGTCCTTGACAGGCTTGATTAGTTGAAGATTGAGTTGGTGGCGAAGCTGGTGAAGCCGCATAGCTAACACCAGAAAGACCAAAAAGCCCTAGTGTAAGGGTTAGGGTAATTAAGATGGTTTTTATAAATTTACTCATGATTATCATTTTACTTTATTTTATCTAAAACAAATACCACTAGGGCCTGGGATACAACCACTACTACAATACCTACCATAGCATAAATAATAGCATCCCTAGCACTACTTATAGTTTGAGGGTCACTACCCCCAAGAACTATTCTGAGCCCGCTAATTATTATTATCACTATCGAAACTATTCCAATAATAAACGACAAGATATTAATAGCAATTTTAATTTCTCCTATAATTGGGTTTGAGTTTTGAGATACTTTACCTGAATCCTGGCAAGTGCTCGCATGTTGCTTGGCTGAGGAGTTGGAGCAAATTGAACTTAACAGACTTACAGCCGAAGTGTTACCAGTATTTAAAACTGTTATACCCACTAGGCTTAACAAAATCATGGATAATATTATTATTTTTTTGATCATTACTTTTTTAGAACGAAAGCTACTATAGCCTCTGCGCTTAATGATATCACCAAACCAACCACCGCATAAATAATAGTTTCTCTAGCTTTAGCCGTATTTTCGGACTTACCTTCAGAAGTAACATATTTAAAACCAGCTATTACAATAATTAGGACTGCAATCGCCGCAATAATACCAAAAGTTATAGTCAATATACTTTGGAGTTCTGGTGTACCAGCGGCTACTTTTGGAAGTCCCGTGCTAAATGAAGCCGAACCACCACCATCTTGAATGTTTATGTTAGCAGTAGAGTTAGTCGCCCCAAAAAGCAAAAATTTTCCTATCATTTTATTGCTCCTGCTATGAACGTGACGACCACTGATGCCACAATTGTAACTATTAGACCAATAACAGCGCTAAGGATTAGGTTTCGAGCAGAGTTGGTTTGATCGGGGTTACCTTGACTAGTAATATATTTTATACCGCCGTAAATTATAAAACCAACCGCTAAAATAGCGGCTATTCTTAGTAAGATATCAACAATAGCGGCAACTATTAACCAAACATCGTTAATTCCTGTGATTGTAGGGTTCGGGTTACAATTTAAGAACTCGTACCAAGTTGGAAAAGACAAGAAATTACTTTTAGAACTACAGAGTGTGGCTAAAGTGGTTAAGTATTTTAAACTAAATATATTTAAGTTTATCATTGGTTAAAAAAGGCTCCTGGTATTAAATAATTTAAAATGGCATAAGCAAATATATAAATTATGAGGGCAATAATAGAGCTCCTGATTCGACCAATTGCTTTATTGGTATTATTTGGATCTCCACCAGAAGCAATATATTGGATTCCACCAAAAACAATCGAAGCTATAACAACTATCCCAACACCGTTCGATAAGAATCTTATAATAGCAAATATTAAGTCTATTATTCCGTTATGAGGTTTGGAACAATAACCTTGAGTTTTACCAGTTACACAAGAGTCTCCATTACAACCAAAGTCAATGCTAGTTTTTATAGCCGTACCGCTACCACTAACTCCAGCTGCTCCACATTGATAGTCCGTGTTCCTATAATTACTAAGGTGGGTGCTTTGATTTTGATTATGTGCAGGCAGTATAAATACTATAGATACAAACAACAACACCCCTAAGACCATATTTTTTATAATTATCTTTTTTATGTTTTTCATTATCTAAAATTGTAACCCTTTAAACATTTTTAGACAACGTCTTTTTTTTGAGTCAAATTTCTAATGCTTTGATATACTTATTAGATAGAATATGGCAACATACAAGGTAATACAGGATATAGAAGCTGAAGATAAGCTAATATGGGTTTTTAGCTTTAGACAGTTTGTCTATTTATTAATCGCCGTTTTATTTTTATATATAAGTTTTTTGTTCCTTATAAAACACGTCGTGTTTATGGATATTTTTACCATGCCGGTTGCTATATTTACCGGTATTCTGGCCTTTCCTTTTGGTAAGGATCAGCCAACCGAGGTTTGGGTTCTAGCTAAAATTAGATTTTTTGTAAAACCTAAAAAAAGAATATGGTCACAAAGTGGCACTAAAGAGCTAGTAACTATAACCGTCCCTAAAAGCGTAAAGGTTGATTTAACAGACGGCTTATCTCAAAACGAGGTTAAGTCTAGGCTGGAGGCCTTAGCCACAACTATCGATACTCGAGGTTGGTCTATTAAAAATTCATCCAATCCTTATGTGGTGCCTTTATCGACTAATTCTACTAGCTCAGATCGACTAATTAGTCCGGTTGTTACTGCCGGTGTAGATGACGTTCCCCCGTCTGAAGATATTTTAGACCCAGACTATAATCCTCTGGCTCAGAAAATGACCGAGATGATAACCGAAAATGACGAACAAAGACGTAAAGCTCTTTTGGAAAAACTAAACTCCATCAAAAGTTCCGCAAGCTCAGTTCCGCCAAAAACAAGTGAAGAACAAGAAAGTGACCTAATTAAGGAAGCTAAGATAAATCAGAACCTAACCTTCAACCACTTAAGAGGTATTTCGAAAAGTAACGACCTTAAAGCAAGTCAAATTAAAAATGAACCGGCTGAAGCACCTATAAAACCAAAAAGCCCTGATATAATAGATTTATCCCAAAGAAATGATCTCAATCTTACGGTTATTTCTCACGTGGCCAACGGGAATAAATCCTCGGATGATTTAAAGAGTGGTGACGAAAAGGTTATTTCATTAAGATAAGGGTGGGAAATGCAACCAAATCAACAAACTCAACCAAACCTAAATCCAAATCCAAGCGTTAACGTTAATACTAACAACGTTAACTTGGTTAATAACCCAAACCCTAACACCCCTCAAGTACAGTCCACTCAACCAAACGTTCCCAAACCAAACGTTCCCAAACCAAACGTTAAAACCAATCCCAATAGTTCTCAAAACACTCTTCAAATAGCAGAAATCAGAGACGGTATAGTCATATTAAATGACGGTTCATTTAGGGCTGTGGTGATGGTTAAAAGCATAAACTTTGACCTCATGAGCCCCCAAGAACAGGAAGCCGTAGAATTCTCTTATCAAGGATTTTTAAATTCTCTGTATTTTCCTATTCAAATTTTTGTTCGAACCCAAAAAGTTGACCTTGAACCATATATCGAAAAATTGGATAAAATAAGAACCGAACACGATAATATGCTTTTGTCTCTTTTAATGGAGGATTATATTGAATATATAGACAATTTGAGCCAACAAACTAACATAATGGATA
Organism: Candidatus Saccharimonadota bacterium; assembly: GCA_027371845.1. Taxonomy (GTDB): domain Bacteria; phylum Patescibacteriota; class Saccharimonadia; order Saccharimonadales; family UBA4665; genus JAJZMH01. The sequence continues at coordinate 16,481 of DAHXLD010000011.1, read as the reverse complement.
AAAAGTTTTATGTTGTTATTCCGTTTTTTCCTTTTGACGATATTAAAAAAGCTTTAACTGAAAGTAAAAACCTAATTAAAGGAATAGTCGGATTATTTAATCAAAAAGAAGAACACATTGTTATTAACGAAGCCGATCTAGAAAAAGCTAAAACAGAACTTAGAAATAGAGTTCAAGCAGTATTGTCTGGGCTAATGGATTGTGGTATCCAGGGACTACCATTAGATACCCAGGAGTTGATTGAACTTTATTACGATACCTATAATCCCGACACCGCTACTCGACAACAATTAAAAAATTTTGACAACCTAACAGCCGATATTGTTACAAAAGGACGGGGAACAGCAGTTCAAAATCATCTTCAAAGGGAGCTTAAAAACTAATGGCATTTGGTAAAAAAAATAAGAACCAGTTAGATCCCGTAGCAGCCGCCCAACTTCAAAAGCAAAAAGAGGAACAAGAGGTTCAAATAGCTTTCCAAAAAGGTATTACCGCCTTAAGAGATTTTATAGCTCCAAGCTCCTTAGAATACTCAAGCTCATTCTTTAGAATTGGTACTAGGCTAGCAAGAACTTATTACATCTACGGTTACCCTAGGAGCGTCTATACGGGTTGGTTGAGTCCAATTATTAATCTTGATGAAGTTATCGATTTAAGTATTTATGTTTATCCAGTAGAGAGCCAGGTTGTTCTTGAAAACCTCCGAAAGAAAGTAAGCCGTCTAGAAGCAGGAATTCAATTAGACGCTGAAAAGGGAAGGGTTAGAGATCCGGCCAAACAGGCCGCTATCTTAGATGCTGAAGAAATGCGAGATAAACTTCAGATTGGTGAAGAGAAGTTCTTTAGATTTGGTCTTTATTTTACGGTTTATGCCGGTAGTCCTGAAGAGTTAGAGTTTGTAAGCCATAAAGTTGAATCACTTCTAGGACAACAATTGGTCTATAGTAAACCAGCTACCTCCCAACAAGAACAGGCTTTTAATAGTAATATTCCTCAGTTAGTAGATTTGCTTCAGGTTAGAAGAAACATGAGCACTGGCGCCATAAGCACCAGCTTTCCTTTCACCAGCGCCGACATAAGCCAAGACAGCGGAATATTATATGGCATTAATATGCATAATTCCGGCTTGGTTATTTTTGACAGGTTTTCACTAGAAAACAGTAATTCAGTGGTCTTTGCCAAGTCTGGTGCTGGAAAATCCTTTACAGTTAAGCTTGAGGCTTTAAGGAGCATGATGTTTGGTACAGAAGTGTTTATTATAGATCCAGAAAACGAATATCAAAAAATGTGTGATGCTGTCGGTGGAGCATATGTTAGATTAAGCCTAAACTCTTCAACCAGGATTAATCCTTTTGATTTACCAGAAGTCGTAGATACTGAAGAAGCCGACAATGCTCTTAGAAGCAATTTAATAACTCTTCATGGTTTGTTGCGACTTATGATGGGAGGAGCTCAGGCTCAAATCGTTGGTAATGCCCAGTTAATGCAACCGATTTTAGCCCCAAGCGAAGAGGCTGATCTAGATTCAGCGTTGATAGAGACTTATGCTAAAGCCGGTATCACAAACGACCCTCTAACACATAAAAGTCCTCCGCCAACTATTTCTGACTTGTATGATGTGCTTTTACATATGGGTGGCAGTGGACCACAGTTAGCTCAACGTTTAAGAAAGTATACTACCGGTACATTTTCGGGTATTTTTTCTCAGCAGTCTAATATAAACATAAATAATCCTCTTATTGTGTTTAATATTCGTGACCTAGAGGATGAACTTAGGCCAGTAGCTATGTATATTGTTTTAAATTATATATGGAACAAGACCAAGGTTGATCAAAAACGCCGAATACTAATCGTTGATGAAGCCTGGCAATTAATGAAATACGAAGATTCTGCTAACTTCCTCTTTAGTTTAGCTAAAAGAGCCCGAAAGTATAATTTAGGAATTACAACCATAACCCAAGATGTTGAAGACTTTATGGGTTCAAGGATGGGAAGAGCTATTGTTGCCAATGCATCTATGCAAATACTCTTAAAACAATCCCCTTCGGCAGTAGATGTTTTATCAGACGTATTTAAATTAACGAGTGAAGAAAAAAAGCGTTTAAGTCAATTCCCTGTTGGTCAAGGTTTGTTCTTTGCCGGACAGAACCATGTACATATTCAGGTTATTGCTAGTCCAACAGAAACAGACTTAATAACTACAGGTCCACCAAAAGAAGATAATACGGTCACCTATAATGTGCCGCTTGATTCCACTGGAGACCAAAATATTAACCTTAATCCTCAAAATAATCCCACTTTAAACTAGGGCAATGATTTTATAGTTGTCGTTTAGGTGATTAATCACCATATCGGCATCGGTGGTGGTGATAAATGACTGATTGTTTTTAATTTCGTCTAATAAAAACTTCCTTCTTTGGCCATCTAATTCACTAAATACATCATCTAATATAAAAATTACGTCTCTTTTTTGGTATTCTTCTAAAATTAGTTTTTCAGCAATTTTTAATGCTAAAATAATACTTCTTTGCTCACCCCTTGATGCTTTTCGGGTCGAATTCCGGTCGTCTATTTTGGCTGAAAAATCGTCTCGATGAATACCTTTTTGAGTAAAACCAACCCTTTGGTCATCAAGAGCGTTTTTTTCTAGATAGTTTAAAAACTTGGTTTCATAGTTGTTTAGGTCGATATTACTTATATAGCTTAGTGATACTTCTTGATTTGAGTCTGACAACTTTTGATATATTTTTCTAATTCTTGGATTAATTTCTTTTATTAACAGTCCTCTGTTCTTTATTATTTGTCCGGATAACTGGGACAGTCTTAGGTTCCAAGGAAAGAGGTTATTAAGTTGTCCTTTTTTTAAAAGATTGTTTCTTTGAATAAGAGCTCTATTATATTGGCTTATTATTTTAGGGTGTTCGGGTTCTATTTCAGAAACCAGGTCATCTAAATATTTTCGTCTATAGTCTTTGTTTAAAACAAAAAGGTTTAGGTGAGTAGGTTCAAATAAAACTATTGGATAAATGTGGTTTTTGGTTAATCTTTTATAGTTTTTGTCATTTAATTTAAAGTTTTTAATTGTTTTCTCTTGTTGTTTATTAACTAGAACTTGTCTTTGTTCGTCTTTTATATTAATTTCAAGTCTCAAAAACTCCTCGTTATCTTTTATTAAATCAATGTCTTTTACTCTAAAAGAGTAGCCTTTCAGAATAAAAACCAGAGCCTCTATTAAGTTAGTTTTTCCTATAGCGTTTGGACCAACTATTATGTTTATACCGTTATCGAACTCAAAAGCCTCATCTTTATAGGATCTAAAGTTTTGGAGTCTTAAACTGCTAATCATTATTATAATTTTAGTTTAAAACTAAACTTTTAGCGGCATAATAATGTGAATAAAATTCTTTTCATTTGGGTCTTTTAATAAAATTGGTTCAATCTTACCGTTAAAACAGAAGTTAATGTTTTCACCCTCTAAAACGTTCAAGGCTTCTATAATAAACCTGGAGTTAAGAGTAATCTCCGCGGTGCCTTTTATTTTAGCTTTAAGAACAGCTGAGTTTTCACCTATTTGGCTAGCTAAAGATTTAATATTGATAGTTTGATTTTCTTGATCAATAGCTATTGTTAAACTTCCGGCTGTTTCTTTAGCGAAAATAGAAGATACTTTAATCATGTTTAAAAATTCTTGACGATTTACTTCTATGGTATTGCTAAAATCGGTAGGTATAAGATTTTGATAATCCGGATAATTATTCTCTAGCAACCTACTAACTAACTCGGTTTCTGAAAACTTAAACAATACCTGTTGTTCATCTTTTAAGATTGTAATGTCTGAGGTTTGATCATCGATAATTTTATATAAATCACTTAAGGATGAAGAGGGGACGAGCATGTTAATGTTTTCCTTAGTTTTACAAACAATGCTTTCTGAAAGTCTAGAACTATCAGTTGCTACCATATATAAATTGTTATTTTTTGAATAAATATATACTCCGGTTAAAACTGGTCTATTGTCGTTTGAAGAGGCGGCAAACAAAACCTGATTTAAAGATTTCTTAAAATCTTTAGCGTTAACCTTAATTTCTTGTTTACTTTCAATAACTGGAATTACTGGAAACTCATCAGCTGAAATACCGTTAATAACACAGTTATACTGATCTGTTACGACTTTTAATTTATTATCTTCCAATGAAAGATCTATTATCCCCTGGGGAAGACTAGAAACAAAACTAGTTAGTATGTTTGCTGGGACTGTAATACTTCCTTCTTTTTCAATTTTAGCACCTACAAATTTTGTAATTCCAATATCTAAATTGGTAGCAGCAATTAATAAAATACCTTTACTTGCTTTGATTAAAATATTGGCGAGAACTGGTAAAGTCCCTCTAGTATTAGCCACTCTTGATACTGCGTTCAAGGCCTGATTTAAATTGCTTTGGGTAACTTTTAATTTCATAGAATGCTCCCTTTTATTAATAATAAATTAAATAACTTAGTTGTTATTATTGGTCCTGTGGAAAGTGCGAACAAGTCAACTTTTAACAGTTTTAGTTTCTGAATTTTGGCTATGGATAAGGTTGTTAAAGATTGTTTAGAAAAAGCTTGTTTATAAACAAACATAAAAAAATTATTTTTTTGACTGCTAATAAATAAGTGAGTTATGCAAGTTAGAAACACAAGAACTACACAACTAATAAACAGGTATTTAAGCATAAAGACGCTCCTTTATAGCTGATATTGCCTCTCTAATATCTGAATCTAGGTGAAATTGTTTCTCTATTTTGTCAATCGAATGAATGGCTGTAGTATGGTCTTTTCGGGATAATTCTTTAGCAATCTTTGGAAAACTTAAATGAAGTTCACTTCTTAATATATACATAGCAACCTGTCTAGGTACAACAATGTCTTTGTCTCTTTTAGGACCTAAAATATCTTCAACTGGAACCTGATAATACTTAGAAACCTTATCTATTATTTGTTTTGCACTTAAGTGTTTAGGTCTAACTTTACTACTACCAAGGAGGCTCGTAGCAATCCCTATATTAGGATCTACTGCCCTCATTTCACAAAATGCTAAAAGATGATTTAAAGCCCCTTCAAGCTCTCTAATGTTTGTAGGAATATTGTTAGACAAATATTCAACTACCTCATCCGGTAAATCAACACTATGATTAAGAGCCTTGGTTTTAATAATGGCACATCTTGTTTCAAAATCCGGAGTCTGCATGTCGATACTCATCCCCCAAGTAAAACGACTCCTAAGCCTTTCTTCAATGGTTGGAATATCTTTAGGTGGCTTATCTGAGCTAATAATAATCTGTTTATTTGCTTGATGAAGGGCATTAAAAGTATGAAAGAATTCTTCTTGAATTTTTTCTTTACCAGCAATAAATTGAATATCGTCAACGATTAGAACATCACAAGACCTGTAATAACTGGCAAAATCGGCCGTTTTTCTAAACCTTAAAGCATCAACAAATTCTTGAACAAATTGTTCGGTAGATATATAAAGTATTCTAATAGAAGGATTATTAACCGCCAGAGCGTTACCTACAGCTTGTATGAGGTGGGTTTTACCAATTCCAACCCCTCCATAAATAAACAAGGGGTTGTATTTTGTACCAGGGTTTTGAGCAATAGACTGGCAGGCTGCAAAAGCTAGCTCATTACCAGCACCAACTACAAAATTATCTAAAGTATATTTTTCATTTAAGCCTTGTCTATATGAATGTGAAAGTCCGTTTAGGTTTACCTTTTCTACCTCAGCCTCCTCGTCATTAGCAAACACTGCAACATCCTCTAAGATTACAGGTTCATCATAAATCATCTTTGTTGATTTAGATGTAATAATCTTAAACTCAATTTTTTTAGAAGGATATCCTTTTTTGGTTAGAGTTTCATTAATAAGATCCTTAAATTTTTTTTCAAGCTGTTGTTGGATAAAGACATTTTGCACCCCAACAATAGTAAGGTCCTGATCGTATCTAAGCAGATCGGTATTTTTAAACCAGGTTAAAAAACTTCCTTTTGAAACAGAAAGCTCTATTTCACCGAGCACCGCTTTCCACAGACCGTCAGTTTGCATACCTCTCCCTTTGTTTGACTATCTTTAGAGTTAATATTAAACCAAAAACTGAAACTTTTCCACAAGAAAAAAGCGTTGTTAAATATTTTCAGTAAAAAATAACACAACCCCAATAAAAGTTTTACACACCTAAAAACCTCATCTATTAATCTGTGGATAATAATATAAAGCTAGTGGAAAAAAACCTTCCTCTTAGTTTATTAACATTGTTATTTTTACTAAATAATAATAAAATCTAAGCTTTTTAAAAGCACTACAAGTTTTTTAAAATCAATCCATAAGGTACAATATATAAATGCCAAAAAGAACCTATCAACCAAAAAAGAGACAACGATCTAGAGAGCACGGCTTTTTCAAGCGTATGGCCTCTAAGGCCGGCAAAAACGTTCTTAAGAGAAGACGTCAAAAAGGAAGACAGAAGCTCTCCGCCTAAAAAATAAATCGTAGGCAACTTTAAGGCTTGTTTATATCTAAATATAAAGAAGGCTCTATTTTATGCTAGCTAAAGAAAACCGTTTTCACGGAAGAAACAGTCTCAACCACGTCTATAAAACGGGGCAAAGTGTTAGTAAAGACCAAATCAACCTTAGATATGCCAATAATCGACACAAAGGAGTTCTGGTTGCAGTGGTAATTAGTAAAAAAGTTCATAAGTCTAGTGTAGTTAGAAATCGTATCAGAAGAAGAATATACGAAATTATTCGTAAAAATCTAAGTAACATCGAAAAGAACTCAAGCTTAATAATTAGTGTCTATAGTGATAGATTTGCTAACGTAAAAAACGAAGAACTGGAACAAATTATCATGGATCTTTTGAAAAAAGCCAGCGTCTTGTCTGAAAATGACTCATTCCGTGATAAACTAGGAGCTAAGAAGGAGACAAAAGCCTAATGTTTACAACCTTTATTGTAAAGCCACTTTTTAATTTATTGGTTTTAATTTATGCCATTATACCTGGACATAATTTTGGGCTAGCTTTAGTAGTCTTCACGATTTTAATTCGAATAATACTTTGGCCACTTTTAAAGAAACAACTCCATCAAGCTAAAGTAATGCGTAAGATTCAGCCTGAAATTAAAAAAATAAAAGCTGCCACCAAAGGAGACCGACAAAAAGAAACTCAACTTACAATGGAGCTATATAAAGAACAGGGAATTAATCCCGTCGCCACTCTGCCAATCTTTATTATTCAAATAATAGTTTTAATAGGTCTATATAGTGGAATAGAAAGAGTAATATCCAATCCTAAGAATATAGTTAGTTTTTCATATAGTTCAATTCAACACTTAAGTTATATAAAGTACTTAGCCACAAATATTCACCATTTCGACAACACTTTGTTTGGGGTGGTTAACTTGTCCAGGGCTGCTATTAGTAACGCTGGAGTTTATTGGCCCGCCATGGTAATAGTCGTTTTGAGCGTAATAGTTCAGTATTATCAGAGCAAACAACTACTTCCTACCTCCAAGGAACAAAAAGGATTAAGAGAAATCTTAAAACAAGCTGGACAAGGCAAACAAGCTGATCAAAGCGAAGTAAGCGCAGCGGTTGGAAAAAGTACACGCTACATTCTCCCCGTTATGATATTCCTATTTACCGTTAATTTAGCAGCCGACCTAAGCCTTTATTGGCTAGCTAGCGGACTAATAGCCTTAATTCAACAATCAATTGCTCTAAGAGAAGATGAAGAAGAAATAGAACAAATGGCCGAAGGAAACAAAAAGGACCTAAAAAAAATACCCGAAGCTGAAGTCGTTGAAACTGACGAACAAAAGAAACCTCCTAAAAAAAATACTAAAAAGAACCCCAAGAATAAAAGGAGGAAAAAATGAACGAATCAATGGAAGAAGCCATAGCTTATGCTAAAAAATACATGGAAGACATTTTGTCTTTTTTTGGTTTAAACACAGATGTTTATGCCACTAGCGAAGATGACGTGATCCAGCTTAATATCCCAAGCACCCATCTAAACGGTTTTTTAATAGGTCAAAGAGGTGAGAATATGAGATCATTTCAATACTTAACCTCCACAGCCCTAAAAAACAATTCTTATGCCAATTTCAGGGTCAATGTGGATGTCGCCGACTATAAGAAACAAAGAGCCGATAGATTAGCTGAAAAGGCCGAAGAATGGATCAAACAAGTCAAGGAAGATAAAAAAGATATGGAGCTTCAACCCATGAACCCTGCCGATAGACGAATCATCCATAAATTAGCAGGGGACTATGGTCTTGAAACTGAGTCTGTTGGTGAAGGAAGAGACCGACACATAGTCTTAAAGTATAAGGACTAATTCTTCAATACTGAGTTGTATATGTTAAGGGTTTCTTGGGCTGTTTTAGTCCAGGAATACTTCTTTAGTTGCTTGTATCCTCTTTGAATTAATTCTTTTCTTAGGGTTTCATTACTAATAACCGATTCTATTTTTTCGGCCATATCGTTAATATCTTTAGGGTTAAAATAAACCGCTGCCTTACCGTTAATTTCTGGCAAACAAGTAGTGTTACTAGATACTACAGGAGCTCCGTGGGCCATAGCTTCAAGTGAAGGTAGACCAAACCCTTCGCTAAAGGAAGGAAAGACATAAGCTTTAGTGTTTTCATATAGCCATCTTAATTGTCCGTCAGACATAAAATCTGTAAAATAAACGTCCTTCACGCCAAGAGAATTAACTAATTTTTCAATTCCAAGGTAGTTAGCATCTTTCTTACCGGCTAAAACAAGTAAAAAGTCAGGATAATCTTTTTTAACCAACCTAAAAGCCTTAACTAAACCCTCTAGGTTTTTATGAGGAGTGGGCCTACCAACGTACATGATGAAATTTTTTCGTTTAAGATAATTAATTTCTTTAGAGGACTCATTAATTTTATCCGCAGAATAATATGTTACAAAAAACTTATTCTCTTTAGCTCCCGAAAACCTAATAAGGTCATCTTTAACAAATTTTGAAGGAGAGATGATTGCTTTAGATTTTTTAATAGCAATTAAAACTACAAACCTATAAATAAGCTGTTTAAATTTAAAAACGACTAGATTCTTTGAGGGGTTATTAAACCTAAGAGTAGTAAGATCTTGAACAGAAGTAATAACCTTTCCTTTATATAAGATTGGTTGTTGAACCATTCCAAAATGTACAAGATCAGCCTTCAAACTTTTAAGTAGACTATTGAATCTAAGTTGTTCGTCAAAAGTAAACTCTTTTATGTCTGCCGAAATCACACTAAAAGATGGTGCAATATTTCTAATATATTCAACTCTTTTTGGTTTGGTAATAATCTCAAAACTAATATCCGTTTCTAATTTTGCTAAATACTCGATCAATTTATCGATATATCGGCCGGTCGAAGTGCCAGACTCTCTTGCGTCAACTACTACCTTCATTTATATTATTAAAACACAACACTACTCTAATTATAAATAAAGGTTTTGATATATAATAAAAACAAACAATTAAGGAGGTTATTTTTATGTCTATCGAAAATCCGGGTTCAATAATAGACTTTGCTACAAGAAAAGGAATAGATCCCCAAAAAGCAATTAATTACTATTCAGAGGCCTTAGATGAATACAGAAGAAAGTTGGCAGAAGAAAAAGATATGACAATTGATGAACTTCATGAAATAGTTAACCCAATAGGAAGGCTTTACCTGGAAGAGAAACAAGACGATGAGTGATAGAATTGCTTTAATAACAGGCATAACAGGCCAAGACGGAGGCCATTTAATAGAACTTCTGCATAGTAAAAAGTATAAAATATACGGCATTATTAGAGGTCAACAGAATCCTAAAAAACAGTTGGTTGAAAAAGAGTTTCCATATGTTGAATTAATAGAAGCAGATCTTATAGATCAATCTTCTTTAATAAGAGCTCTAGAGCTCTCTAAACCAGACGAGGTATATAATTTAGCTGCCATAAGTCATGTTGGATATTCATTCAAGAACCCAGAATTAACTGGTCAGGTTACGGGCCTGGGTGTATTAAACTTACTAGAAGCAATTAGGCTTAGTGGAAGAAAAGATAAAATAAGATTTTATCAGGCTTCAACATCCGAAATGTTCGGAGGACTTGACTATAACAGACCAGGCAAGGGATACGATGAGAACGCCTTATTTCATCCTAGAAGTCCGTATGGTGTTGCTAAACTCTATGCTCACTGGATAACTAAAAATTACAGAGAAAGTTACGGCATACATGCTAGTTGTGGAATTTTATTTAACCATGAAGGTCCTAGAAGAGGCTTAGAATTCGTTACTAGAAAGATTAGCAATGCTGTAGCTAGAATACATCTTGGCAAACAAGAATATATTGAACTAGGAAATCTTGACCCCAAAAGAGACTGGGGATATGCGGGAGACTATGTTGAGGGAATGTGGTTAATGCTCCAGCAAGATAAACCAGACGACTATGTTTTAGCAACAGGAGAAACCCATTCAATTAAAGATTTTCTAGAACTCGCATTCAAAGAGGTTGGTATAAGTGACTGGAAGCCTTATGTTAAACAAAACAAAGCCTTTTTAAGACCTGCGGAAGTAGACATATTGCTTGGTAATCCAGCTAAAGCAGAAAAAGTGCTAGGTTGGAAGAGAAAGGTTGATTTTCCGTCTCTTGTAAAAATGATGGTAAAGCACGATATTAATCTTGAATCAAAGAAAAATTAAACCAGGTCTCTCCAATAATCCATAATATCTTTTATGGAGGTGTCTAAATCGAAATTTGGTTTCCATCCGGTAGTTTCATGTATTTTCTTAAAAGACCCATATATATCTTCATAATCCACAGACCTATATTTAGTGGGATCTTTAATAATATTAAAGTCTACATTTGCTAAAGCTAACATTTTATTTAAAATTGAACTTCCTGAGTACGATTTACCTGAACACAGGTTGTATGTTTCGCCATCTTTACCTTTTTCAATTAGAAGACGATACCCTCTTACTATGTCTCTAACGTCTGTATAATCTCTTTTTGCATTCAAATTTCCAACCAAAAAGTCTTTTCTGTTTTTTTTAATATTGTTATAAATTTGATGCGCAAAATCTGAAGCAATAAAGCCTAGTCCTTGTCCGGGCCCAATATGATTAAAAGGTCTTGCGATAATACACTTAAATCCTCTTTTTCGGTAATACTTAGCTAGTTCTTCTTGCCCTATTTTACTAACAGCATATGGAGAAGAAGCCTCTATCTTGCCCTTTTCACTTAAAGGAAGCTTTTGGTCTGGTTTATATAGACTACCACTACTAATAATTAAAAATAATGGGCGAACACCCTGCTTTATACAAGCCTCAAAAAGATTAGATTCTATGTCCAGATTTGTATTTAAATAAAGAACAGGATTATCAAAAGAGGGACCAACAGCTGCAAGACCGGCTAAATGAATAACGTAATCAAAACTTTTTAAATTTAGAGTTAGAACCTCTTCAATATTATTAAGGTCAATCTTTTTATATTCATAGTTTCTTTTTTTTAATTTACTGTCATCTACACCAACACCCGTAACTTGATGTCCGTTTTCAACAAGATCGTTTATTAAATGTTTTCCAACAAATCCATTTGATCCAGTAACTAATACGTTTTTCATAACAATACAATTAATATATCACTTATTGATGGTATAGGGTTAAACCTATATAATTGTGGTAGATGAAAAGACTAAAACAGAAGTATAGATACTCCTATGTCTTATTAAAACAGCTCGTTAAAACGGACTTTAAACTAAGATATCAAGGCTCAGTTCTCGGGTATGTATGGTCTTTGCTTAGGCCCTTCCTTTTGTTTATAACGCTTTATTTTGTTTTTACAGTATTCTTGAGAGTAGGAAAAGGAGTTCCACATTACCCCGTCTACTTGTTGGTGGGTATCGTGATATGGAATTATTTTGTAGAGGTTACAGCTGGCAGTGTTGCTGCCATTGTTAGCAAAGGGGACTTAATTAGAAAAATTAATTTTCCTAAATATATTATTATTTTTGCTGGATCGGCATCAGCCTTAATAAATTTATTACTTAATGCGATAGTGATAGCCGTATTCATGTATTTTAACCATATAGGGCTCCATTTAAACGATCTGTTAATAATTCCCTTAATATTTGAACTTTTTATTATGTCTATGGCTTTAGCATTCCTGCTGAGCTCTCTATATGTTAAATTTAGAGATGTCGGCTATATATGGGAGGTGGTTCTACAGGCGGCATTTTATGCTACGCCGATACTTTATCCAGTATCGGTTATAAGCTCTACTCATCTCCGTATTGCTAAGGTGTTAATGTTAAACCCCATGGCTCAAATAATACAAGATATTAGATATTTTTTAGTTACACCTTCAGCAATCACACTTTATAATCTATTCGACAATTACTACGTTTGGTTTATACCAATAGGGTTAGTAATTATATTTTTTGTTATTTCTGCCCTATATTTCAGAAAAAGATCAAGATATTTTGCAGAGGAGGCTTAATTTTTTTATGGAAGAAGAAGTTGCTATAAAAGTCGATAACGTATCTAAATCGTTTATTCTCCCTCATGAAAAAGTAGATTCTGTAAAAGGTATTTTTACGAGTATGCTTAAAGCAAAAAAATGGAAGACAAAAGAAAACCAGCACGCAATAAAAAACATTAGTTTTGAAATTAAGAAGGGTGAATTTTTTGGTATAGTCGGAAGAAACGGTTCTGGCAAAAGTACATTGTTAAAAATAATTGCAGGCATATATCAACCCACCAAGGGCAAAGTAAAAGTGTCCGGTAAATTGGTGCCATTTATTGAATTAGGGGTAGGCTTTAATCCCGAACTAACCGGTAGAGAAAATGTTTATTTGAATGGAGCTATGCTTGGTTTTTCTCATAAAGAAATTGAATCAATGTACAACGACATAGTTGAGTTTGCTGAATTAGAGAAATTTATGGATCAGAAACTTAAAAACTATTCTTCAGGTATGCAAGTAAGATTGGCGTTTTCAATGGCAACAAGGGCTAAGGCCGATATTCTTTTAATTGATGAGGTTTTAGCGGTTGGAGATGCAGATTTTCAAAGAAAATGCTTCAATTATTTTAAGGAACTCAAAAAAAATAAAAAAACAGTTGTTTTCGTAAGTCATGACATGGACGCCATAAGAGAGTATTGTGACAAAGCGATATTAATAGACGATAGCATGCTAAAATTCAAAGGAACCCCGGAGGAAATATCGGAACGTTATATAATATTATTTAATCCAAAAGAAAGCACTAATAAATCACAGTCAAACGAAAGGTGGGGTAGCGGAGAGGCTAAAATCAAAAATATCAAAATAGATACCGGTAAAAATATAAAAGTTTTTATTGAAATATCTGTCAAAAAAAATATTGATAATCCAATTGTTGGGATTCAGGTTATTGACGGTGCCGGCGTACATATATGTGGAACAAATAATATAATTTTAAAACAAAAAATTCATGAATTTAACAAGAATAAAACAATAAAACTAGAATGGTCAATTCCAAATATATTTAATACAGGAAGATATTCAATAGATTTAGCGATAACCCATCAAGACGGCATAAGCCAAATTGACTGGTGGCACGATGCTGGATCATTTGAAGTAGTTAATAAAGCGTCAACCCCACACTTGGTGGCCCCAGAAATACTAATTAATTTTTTCGAGGACTGATCCACTTTTAGAAGCTATTACTGCATAGTCTCTAGGACCATTTATATAAGACATAAGCTTTTCTATTTCTGGGTAAGCATATTTTATGTTTTTTTCAACAGGGTGTAAATATAAAGTTTTCACCTTAAAACCTTGAGATTCTAACGCAAATGAGAGTAATTCAGGGGGAATAGGTTTTATGTGAGAGGGGTCGAGATAAAACGAAGAAGACCCAACAACCAAATTATAAGGATTAGGAGTTTCAAATATTACTAAACCTTCTCTGTTTACTACTCTATAACATTCTTTGAAAATATCTAATAAAACTTCAAACGGAATATGTTCTACAATATGAAACCCACTTATTACAGAAATTGATTCACTTTTTTGTTTTAATAAATAGCTTAGAGCATCTGACCTATGTGCTACATAACCTTGGCTTTTTACTCTTTTTATCATTTCTTCATTTATATCTATGCCAACAGCTTTAATGTTTGCCGTTTTTAAAATACTCAAAAATTCTCCTCTTCCACATCCGATATCTAGAGCAGGGTATTTTTTTATTCTTTTTGATATGTTTTTTAAAATAGGTAAATATTCGGTTAATCTTTCGATAATATCCTTTTCAGATCCTCTAAATTTATCTTCAAATTCTTTATAAAATCTATCATTTTGTGGGTTATCGGACATGGTATTATTTATAATTGTTTTTATTGAATTATCCGCAGTAATCTTATTAGATATCTGATTACTATATATTTCTGATATTTTAATATCCAATGAATTTAATTTTGAATCTTGATTTAATATGTTATTTTTAATTTTTTTCAGGTTAATGCCATAATCAGTGGTTAGGCCACTCAAATCAACAATAGAACCATTTATATTTTGAATATCGTTATTTAACTGCTTTACTATTTTGGGTAATTTAACTAAATATAAAAAGATTTTTAACATTGAACCTAGTGCCGAGTTTTTAAGGTTATTTTTTAATGTATTGTTCATGTTTTTCCTCTAAAGTTTGCAAAATATTTTTTGAGGTTAAAGACCAACTATAATTTTTGGAATAATTAATGTTTTTTTGCACTATTTTTACCTTATCCTCCTTCACAGAATTAATTAGAAGTTTAATCTTTTCTTCCATATCCAGTACATTTTCTACATAAATAGGAAGTGATTGCCCGACTTCAAGCGTGGCGTCATTCCTGTAACAAATAACTTGAATCCCATAACTCATAGCCTCCAGAATAGGGAGTCCAAAACCTTCATACTTACTAGGGAACACAAAACATAAAGCATTTCTATATAACCAGTTTAATTCATTTTCTTTGGCAAAACCCAGAAAAATAATATCTTTTAAGTATGATGAGTTCAGTAGACTCGCTCTAATCCTGTCGTTGCTAATATTATTAGGACCTTGCATAGAGTCTCCAACTAAAACTAGTTTAATTCTTTCTCCTCGAGCCCTAAGTATATTGAAACATGAAATCAAATCTTCAATCTTTCTCCTAGAGTCCGCACCACCTACATACAAAATATAAGGATCTTCTAGTTTCAGTGTTTCTCTATTTTTGATATAGCCCCAGGAGGTGTGTTTATATGCTTTTATACTTTGTTTTTTGAATATAATATTGTTTTCATAATTATTTATACCAAGATGAATGATCTTAATTTTCTTTTCTTTTATTTTTAAAACATTAACCACATCCGTTTTAGTGGTCTTAGAATTAACAAATATTAGATTAGACATTTTTGCTTTTAGTAAAAACTTTTTTAAATATACCCATCTATTTATTTGGTTGTTTAAAGAATATATGACTCCATAACCTTTATTTCTGGTTGTTTTATAGCTCCACAAATAATCCCACTCAACAACGTAGGGTATAATATCTTGAATAAAGTATACAACAAAAGTTGACCTCGGAATAATACCATCTGGATCAAGCTGTATGAAGAAATCAGTTTCTGCTAGTCTTGGTCTATTTAACCTTGCCTTATAAAGAAACACTATTATTTTAAAAATCTTGAAAATAACTTTCAATTTTACTAGCAACCGAATCCCAGGAAACGCTAAAAAAAATCTTTTTAATGACGAATTGATTTTATTATTTTTTTTAATTTTTGTATCATGCTTAATGTGTTTTTTATCAAATCTTATTATTTGGTATTTCAATCCTTCTGTTTTAAGTAGTTTAGAAACATTTTTTTTGGCTTTATTTTCATTTCCATCTATATAAAATATAAATTCATGCTTTTTCTTATAATCATCGGGGATGTTATTAATAAAGTTTATTAAAACAGAACCTATTCCTCTCAAACGGTGAGGACCTTGTAGTAAAGATATATCTATTCCAATTTTCATTTAATTTCCTAGGTTATTTAAAAATATTTGAGCACTATTCTTCCATGAGAATTTATAGGCTTGGACCGGCCCGTCTATAATGGTTCTTTTGGTTATTTTATCTATATTTATTAAATAATTAAGCATTTCCTTGGTCAATAAGTCTACATTATCACTTGGGACCATAACCCCAACAGTTCCAACCACTTCTGGCAAAGACGAGTTGTCGGAAGTAATTATTGGGGTGCCGCAAGCAAGAGCCTCTAAGGGCGGCATTCCAAAACCTTCATAATGACTAGGATAAACCAACATTTTAGCACCAGATATTATAGCCGGCTTGTCTATATCTGTAACAAATTCGGAAGGCCGCATAATATTGTAACCTTCATTTACTTTTTTAATAATGTGTTTAAAAAGTTTATCTGTTTTCCAA
>DAHXLD010000008.1 GCA_027371845.1 Candidatus Saccharimonadota bacterium | reverse complement strand
ATAGCGCAATCCCCTTTGCATAAATCTAAGCCGGCAGTTATTGCAATTTGATGTCCGAAGTTTCGAGCAAAATTAATAACTATTATTCGACCATCTCTTTCTTGAAGTTTATATAGAAGAGATAAAGAATCATCATTACTTCCATCATTTATGAAGATTATCTCAAAATTGTACGATAGTTCTTTGTCCAATAATTTTATTAGAGTCTCATATAAATAATTAATGTTTTTTTCTTCATTGAATATCGGTAGCAGGTAACTTACTAATTTTTTCATGCTAAGATCTTATGTCCCAAGGATTGCATTTACGTATTTGTTAGATGTCTTTATCCATATTTGAATCAATTTACGCATAGACTAGTGTATGTTAGTTTAAATATTTATATATTTCCAATCTTCACCCGAATTCATTATAAGCCTAGAATATGGCGTTGGGCAACTTAAGGTTTTGAAAGTTTCATTTTTACCCACTATTAGTAAATCTAATTTTAGGGACCAGCATAATGTTTTTTAAAATAGTGTTTTTTGGTAATTTGGAATTACCGTGTTGACGATCCATGAATACGATTGGAATCTCTTGGACGTTTACCGCACTCTTCAAAGCTTTATATTTTAGTTCAATCAAGAACCCATATCCTTCAGCCTTCAAGGAATTAAGATTAATAGTTTTTAATAAGCCCATTGAATACAGATTATAACCACCGGTGTAATCGTGAATCTTATTACCTAAAAACAATCTAGCATATAAGTTACCAAATCTACTTAATAAGATACGCTCAACCGACCAATCTGGGGTTGAACCTCCGTTAATGTAACGAGACCCAACTACAAAATCTGCCCCTTTATGCTCAACTTGTAGTATAAAATTAGTTATATACTTTGGGTTATGTGACAAATCAGCATCCATTTGTAATATATGTGTAAAATCTTGTTTAAGTAGTTTTTTAAAACCGCATATATAGGCTTTTCCGAAGCCATCTTTTTTCGTGCGATGCAAAACTTGAACGTTAAAAAGTTCTGATTGTTTTGTTTTTATTAATTTGTCAATTATTTTTCCAGTACCATCGAGAGAATCGTCGTCGATAAAGAGAACCGTACAGGGAGTGTTATTTTTAATTGCATATTTTTTTATACTTGAAGTTAATGCCCTAACGTTTTTAGCTTCGTTATAGGTTGGAATAGCAATTGCTAATTTTATATTTATGTCGTTACTCAACACAATACATAAATGCTAATATATAACGAGCCTTATGTCTATTATATTTAAAACCATTAATACTATTTGGAGCCGAAAGATATTTCGTTTTGCTTGTATCGGTGTGATTAATACATTATTTGATATAACCATACTAAATACCTTAGTATTTCTTTTCGGGTTAGTGCCATTACTTGCAAATCTTATTTCAGCCTCAATCAGTATAACAATGTCCTATTTTTTAAATCACCATATAGTATTTCGAGAAAAACATCCTCACAGTATAGATAAATTTATAAAGTTCTTCCTAATAACTGGGATAAGCATTTTAGCCTTACAATCGTTAACTATTTCGCTAGTTACTCACATACTGGGCGCCAATAAGACAATAATTTATCGTACGGTAGTTGGTTTGGGGCTGACTAATCTTAGCGTAAAATTTGTTAATTTAAACACCGCAAAGATAATAGCAGTTATTATAGGTATGAGTTGGAATTATCTTTTTTATAAAAAGATTGTCTTTAAGACCCACATTAATATAGAAGATAATCTTGTTTCTTTTCGAGATGAAAAATCATAATCCCCAAAAATAAAATCTGGTATCATATATTAAATGATAACTATAATAATCGCTGGAGGCTCGGGTACGAGGTTATGGCCAATTTCTACACCCCAGTATCCTAAGCACCTTTTAAAGATTAATAGCGATAATTTATCTCTTCTCCAGCAAACTTATGCAAGAGCTAAGCAATTAGGAGATAAAATATACGTAGTTTCTGAAGAAGGACACATTAAACACGTCAAAGATCAATTAAAAGAACTTTCTAGCGAGGCCTTTATATCGGAACCATCTCGACGAGGAACGGCTAACTGCATAATTGCAGCCCTAATTCACATAAAGGACAGCATTGATTTAAATGAACCAATCGCCATTCTATCGGCTGACCACTACATAAGAGATTTAGATGGTTTTGCTCACACCTTTAAAGTAGCTGGGAAAATCTCCTCTAAGTATAAGCAAATCGCATTGATTGGTATTGAACCTAATTATCCTGCTACGGGTTTTGGATATATCAAAAAAGATAAGCTATTAAGTAGTGAACAATTAGCATATAGTGTTCACTCATTTAAAGAAAAACCAGACTTCGAAACAGCTAAGAAATATCTAAAAAGTGGTGATTATTTATGGAATTGTGGTTACTTTGTAGCATCTTTCAACACTTTTATTAAAGAGATGAAAGAGTATTCTAAGGAACTTTACTGTAACTACCAGAAATTACTAGAGTCTAAGGATAATTTTAATGAAAGCTATTTAAAACTAAGCAATCAAACAATAGACTATGGATTAATTGAAAAGGTTAAAGACTTATTGGTTGTCCCCGCTTCTTTCGACTGGCTAGACCTGGGGTCTTATGCGGATCTGCACAGGGCAGTAGATAATGATGAGCTAGGAAACCATATTAAAGGCGAGAACATAGAAACATTTGAAATTGAAAATTCATTTATTCAGAACTTTGAATCTAAACCTTTAATCGCTATTGGATTAGATAACATTGTTGTTGTTAACACGGCACACGGAATATTGGTAACAAGAAAAGACCTGTCTCAAAAGGTTGGAGAAATTAGTAAGAGAATTAACCGATGAAAAAACTTATTGCTTTTGATTTAGATGGTACTATAGCTCCCAGTAAATCGCTAGCTTCAGATCGAATCGCTTTAGATTTATATAAACTATTAGAGAGATTTGAGGTTTGTATAATATCGGGAGGTAAATTCGAGCAATTTAAAACTCAACTATTAACTAATTCTGCTCTAGATCATGCCTTACTACAAAAACTTCATATAATGCCAACATGTGGTACCAGTTATTATAGATATGACTTAAAATCTAAAGAATGGAATATTATTTATTCAGAAGAAATTGACCCCAAGGACCGTAAAAGAATTTCAAATGCTTTAATAAAATCTTTAGACCATTTTGGTTATAAAGAAAAAATAATTTATGGAGAGATGGTTGAAGATCGTAAAACTCAAATAACTCTCTCGGTATTAGGTCAAGACATTGTTTCGGCTTTAGGTGATGAAGGAGTTAAATTAAAAGAAGCTTGGGATCCAGATAACTCTAAAAAACAAAAAATGAGAGACTATGCTTCAAAATTAGTGCCAGAATATGAATTTAGGGTAGGTGGCTTAACGTCAATAGACGTCACCAAGCCAGGCATAGATAAAGCTTATGGAATGCAAAAGTTAATAGAAACTCTAAATCTTCAAAAAAAAGACATTTTATTCATGGGAGATAGATTACAAGAGGGTGGTAATGATTATCCTGTTAAAGCTTATGGTATTGATTGTATCGAAGTAAGCGACTGGAAAGAAACCGCTTTATGTATAGAAGCTATTTTGCAAATATTCTAATTTTTTACTCTACCGTTACCGATTTAGCTAAATTCCTAGGTCTGTCTACATTAAGACCTAGATCCTTAGATATATAATAAGCAAATAATTGCAGGAAAACAGCCGTTAAGATACTTTCTGTATAATTTGATGACCTTGGTATGTAAAAAAGATCATCAACCAGATCTTTTATTTTCTTATCGACTCTTGAAGTTATTACTAACACCGGTCCTTTTCGAGCTTTAATCTCTTCAACATTAGATAAAGTTTTTTCATAAAGTGAATCATCTCCAATTAATGCGACAGTTGGAAAATTCGAATCAATCATAGCTATTGGTCCGTGTTTCATTTCTCCTGCTGCGTATCCCTCGGCGTGAATATATGAAACTTCTTTTAATTTTAAAGCTCCTTCTAGGGCAGTAGGATAGTCATAGCCCCGCCCAATGAATAAGAAATCTTTATACTTAGAATATTTTTGACTAATTTTTTTAATATCTTCTTTTTTGGCTAACAATTCTTCTATTTTAGCGGGCAGGTTCTCTAGTTCTTTTAATATTTCCTTAGTTTGTTTACTTGAAACATTTTTAAGCCTTAAAGAAATTAAGACTAGAATAACAATCTGAGAAACAAAAGCCTTGGTTGAAGCCACCGCTTTTTCCGTTCCGGCATGACAATAGACTCCGGCATCAGTAATTCTACTGATAGTACTGCCAATAACGTTGACTATCCCAAGTTTTAAAACCCCAAAATCTTTTACCTTATTTAGAGCAGCGATAGTGTCGGCTGTTTCTCCGGATTGAGACACTGCAATCACACAAGTACTTCTAGAAATAGGTTCTTTTTTATACTTAAACTCACTGGCTAAGACAACTTCTACTGGTATGTCGGCAAGCTCTTCAATAAGATATTCTCCAAACATCCCGGCATAATAAGAAGTCCCGCAGGCAACAATAATAATCCTCTCAATATGCTCTAATTGACTTATAACACTGTCTAGACCACCTAGCTTTACAAGTCTTTTCTTTGAGTCAATTCTACCCCTGGAAGCTAATCTAATCGTCTCCGGAATATCAAAAATCTCTTTTAACATATAGTCTGGAAACCCGTTTAAAGAATCTTCTGTAAGATTAGACTCTAAGATCTCTATTTTAGGATCAAAGGTTTTCAAGGTCTTTAGGTTTTCAATTTTAATCTTGTTATTGCTAACCTCAGCTAAATCAAAATCCTCTAAATAAGTAACTTTTTTAGTATGTTTTAGAATAACACTTTGGTCAGAAGCTATAATGATATAGTCCTTAGCAAAGCCAGCTACCAGCGGACTTCCCAATCGAGCCAGAAACAGCCTATTATCTAGAAGGGAAGATGATATTAATAAAGCATAAGTTCCCCTTAAGTCATTCAGAGCCATCTTAATCGCTTTCTTAAAATCTTTTGTTTCTTTAAAATAATAATCTATTAGATTTGGTATAACTTCTGTATCAGTCTCGGAATAGAAAGTATATCCTTTCTGGATTAATTCTTTTTTAATATCTAAATAATTTTCAATTATCCCATTATGAACCACGAATATATTCTTAGAATTATTATAATGTGGGTGAGAGTTATTCTTAGACGGTTTGCCGTGAGTTGCCCAACGGGTATGACCTATAACTAGATTAGAAGAGATTTCTTGTTTCTTTAGTTTATTCTCTAAATTGTTTATTCTACCGACTTCTTTAAAGACAAACGGATCTTGACTCTTACCAAGACCAGCAATTCCAGATGAATCGTATCCTCTGTATTCCAGTTCTTTCAATCCCTCCAATACGAGGTCTATCCCATTATCCTTACCAATGTATCCTACAATTCCACACATCAATAAAAGTTTAATTTATTTGTGAAGATAATACTAATATACGTTCATTAAATTCGCTAGTACCTGGGATGACATCACCAGTACACGACATTAGATTAAGGCCCGGTACGTTTGGATTAACAGAGCTTAGAGATTCTGTCATGTTAACGTTATTTGAATTAAATATTACAGTTTTAACAACCCTGTAATTAAATATCTTCCCGTCTCCTCTAATGATTTGTAGAATGTCCCCGGGCCTAAGATTCTTTAAGCCGTAAAACACCCCATTACTAGTCCAAGATGATACATGCCCATCAATAAGCACCGCTCCAGGCTGTCCTGGCTTAGAAGACTCATTATACCAAGCAGTATCAAAAACATTGTTTGGAGTCCCTAGTGCGCCATTTTTAGTTACTCCAACCGATAAAACCCTAGCATGAACGTTTAATTTTGGAATATTTAGATAGCGCGGAAGATCGGGTGCAACCATATAGTTTGCGATACTTACAGGCGCTGGCTTTACGGTCGACGGGACAATTACGCTATTGGATTTACTAGTGTTTGCTTGAGCGCTAAGCTTTGATACTTGTTTCGATAGCTCGTCTTTTGTCATTAATCCGGAGTAGGTTAGATATCCACCAAATCCAATCATAAAGATAACCAGTATGGCTAAAGATAGTTGTATTATCTCCCTATATTTTTTATTTTTTGTTTTTTCGAAAGTTCCATAAACTACTTTACGGAGATTCGGTTGAGTATGACCAGGACTATAATTAACAGGGTTGGTTATGATTTCTGGAGCTATAGTTTTTGATTGAATCTGAACCTTTAGAATGGTTGATGGTTTTATAGAAGGACTAGTTATGTCTTGAATAATTCTTCTGGGGGCTCTTTCTACAGATCTTCTTAAATAAGTATCATTAAACTTAAGTCTTGATCTTAGAATTGAATCGTTAAGTGATATGTGACCTATTTCAGACATATCTATATAACTTAACGTTTATTGGTAGAAGCTTTTCTTAGTCTCAATGATATTATACCTATTCCAGTAACCATAAATACCGTACCTACTATAGGGTATAAAGCATTAAAGCCAGTAAATGCAAAGCCAGTGTTAGGGGAGGCTGCGGTAATCACCGTTAACACTACATCGTTACCATCTCCACCCTTATAGCTTATTTTAAAAACATTACCGTTAACATTAATGGTAGATCCTTCAGGAAGGTTAGCAAACGTACCATTTACGGGACTTGATCCTTTATTATTTATTATTTCAAAAGTTTGACCTACTTGAGGCTTAAAGCCATTTATTACAGATAATTGAAGGGTACCAGAATTTCCAGCCATATCTTGTAAATATACTGTACCGTAAACTATCAATTGATCATACTGCGTGCAGGCAGTGGTGCCTCCAATTTCAGCCTGATATGTTCCTGCTAGCGTAAGATCATTAGATGTCGTTAAACATCCTGGACTATGTCCCGGTGCAATAACGCCACCCACATTATCTGTTATGCTACTCATACTCCCAGATCCCTTTAAGATACCACCATAATTGACGGTTACGTCGCCAACCGTTCCGTCCACAATTGCAGTAATATTCTGCCCAACGGATAAGCTTAAAGTCGGAGAATTCACATCGTAATTAATTGTTTGAGCCGGAGGACTTATTTGCGTACCATCAGGAAGACTAATATTACCAGACGAGCCACTCATGGCCGTCAAACTAAAACCGTTTGGATTATATGTCCCCGTAACATCTAAATTAATGTTCGAACCTGTAAAACGTCCTCCATAGTAGCTTGAATTAGCCGTAAAAGTTAAAGACTTACTTAGAGTTGCTGTAGAGTTAACTGGACTTACGCCTCCTCCGCCACATGAACCCAGAATAATTCCAGGAGTTGAGTCTGTTGCTAAATCGCCTCCATTTAAGGTAATGGGAAAATTGTAGCTCGTGTTTTGATTCATCTGTATATCTAATATAGAATTTTGATTTACTGTAATTCCACTAATAGAACTCAGAGTATTCCCGTTTCCTAGGGCAAGAATACCCGCTGCAACCGTTACACTTCCGGTGTAACTGGGGCTGTTCGCAAGGAGATTTACCGGCATTACAGAATTGTCTATTAATGATCCTCCTCCACTTAGAGCTGAGTACATTTCTACATTTGAGCACTTAACCCCGTTACTTGAGGCCATCGTTAAGCTATAGCCCTGGGTGTTGATTAAATGACTGGTTGTTTGACTCTGATCTCCGATCAACAGTATTCCACTAAGCGGATTAATGAGGACATTGCCCCCCAGGGTAATATCTAAATTTAGATTCGACATTGCATTAGTGTTTTGGGTTATAGAAGAATTTACCGTAAGACTATTTCCCGTAATAGTAAATCCATAAATACTGCTACCTTGAAAGGTAATATCACCAATCGTTAATCCGGTTATGTCGTTATTTAGAGTTTGGCTAGTTGTAAGACTACTGTTATCAAAAACAAGATTATCACCATCCGTAGCTACTGGGGCAGCACTATTACAGCCCGACCAGTTTCCGGCTGTACTAAAATTACTATTTCCACCTCCCCCTGTCCACGTACAGGTATAAGGGGCTAAAGCATCAGCTTTTGGGACTTTAATTAAACCCACTAATGACACAAAAGCTAACACTAAAGCTATGTTTATAATTAAAAGCTTTTTAAATTTTTTCATTTTTTTCTCTTTTTGTTAGTTTATTTCTATTTCGATGATAGTGCATTCATCTCTTCTTGTAAACAACAAATTAAAGTACCTGTGGATAATTATTTATTAATATGAGTTTTTATATAGTTTCTAAGATTGTCTTTAAAATTATCCTTAGAAAACTTTTTAGCATTATCGCTAATCTTTTGGTAATTAAACTTCTTATCAATACATTTTTCAAGAGCTTTTACTAAATTTGAAACTGTTTGAACGTTAAAGAAGATACCATTTAGGCCATCATTAACATAATCTAAGGCACCTCCCTTTTTATAGGCTATAACAGGAGTGCCAGCTGACAAGGCTTCAACTGCCACTATACCAAAGTCATCCATATTGGGCATTATAAAACCAAGGGAAGATTGAAATTGCTCGACAATTTTTAAATCATTGACGTCGGTAAGAAAAGTTATTGTTCGTCTTGCGATCTTCTCTAGCTTTTTATGTTCAGGGCCATCACCGATCACCACTAAGGGGACCTTTAGTTTATTACAAGCTTTAATAGCTAAATCAATTCGTTTATACGGAGTTTGTCTACCAGCAATAACGAAACCGTGTCTTAATAAATCAGGATCTTTTAATTTGAATCGGTCGTAATCTACTGGCGGATGGATAACAACCGAATCTCTCTTGTAAAACTTTTTGATCATTTGTTTTGTATGGTTGGAGTTTGTTATAAAGTAATCTGGTTTTTTAGCCGCATGACGGTCCCATCTCTTTAGGGGTTCATCCAGAATCTTTAGGCCTAGTTTAGCTAACCAATTTAAGCCAAGCGGGAAGCCTGGATTTTTTAGATATTCTTCTTTACGAATCCAATAGTAATGAGTAGGTGAGTGACAATAACAAACATGAACCGTGTTTGGCCCCGTTTTAACTCCTTTTGCTTCAGCACCGCTACTACTTATTACTAAATCATAGGCGCTTAAATCAAGCCGACTAAATGTCCAAGCCCTAAGAATAGGTAAAAATTTCTTAAAAGAGGATGGAAGCTTCTGAAGCCAAGTGGTTCGAATGTCGGCGTCATTAAACCAGCCTATTTTATCTGGATCGTATTGAGAGGTATATATGGGGGCTTTAGGATAAAGTTCATGAAGAGCTAGAACTACTCTTTCAGCTCCACCGATTCCAGTTAACCAATCACAAACGATCGCAACTTTCATTAATCGGCTCCTTTATGAAATAAAACAACCCAAAAAGTTTTAGCAATAATAATTAAATCTCCCCAAAAACTCCAGTTTTGAACATAATAAATATCCAGTTTACGCCTTTCTTTAAAGCTAATAGACCTTCTGCCAGAAATCTGGGCTAGACCAGTTAAACCAGACTTAACGGCAAGAATCTGATTTTTCTTATCATATTTCTCGAGCTCAAAAGCATCAAGGGCTCGGGGACCCACTAGACTTATGTCTCCTTTTATAACGTTTATTATTTGAGGTAATTCGTCGATACTGTATTTTCTTAAAAACCTTCCTAATTTGGATATTCTGGGATCATTTGGTATAAAATCTCCGTTCTCTCTATAAGTCTTAATAAGCTCTGGTTGACCCATCTTATTAAAGCCTTCTTCTGGACTCATATCGGTATATTTAGTTTTCAAAGTTCGAAATTTATATATCTTAAAAAAGTTTCCGAAGATAGTTAATCTTTTAGGAGTATAAAATACTTTACCCTTAGGCTCGGTAATCTTCTCTATCACTATAACGACTATAAAAACAGGGGAGCTAATTACTAAGAACAAACATCCTAAAACTAAATCAGTTAATCTTTTGGCAACTCGTCCCCAGCCAACTAGGGCGGTCTGATGAACGCTTATTATTGGAATGGAATGGAATAAGTCAGCCTTTATATTTCCCACGAATAACTCACTATTACCTGGTGTAAATCGGTAGGCAATATGATTGTTTTGAGCATATGAAAGAATCTGATCATTCTTTTCCGAAGAAGAATACAGTTCAGTTTGAATTATGGTGTGAGGTTGATTATTTGATAAATCCTTAATGGCAACCTCAAAATCATCATAAGTCTTAAAATGAGCCTTTTTTAGGGGATTATTACTACAGCCAACTAAACCAATGATCTCATAGCCAGTGACTTCGGTAGTTGAAAGACCCTCAATTAAACTAGCAGTAATCTTACTGTTCCCAATAATTAAAACCTTGTTTACACCCACTCCCTTTTTAAATAAATCTTTTTGAATCTCTCTAAGCACATTTCTAAAGATTAATACTGCAATTGTTGCCAACAAGAACCCATATACAACAACTAATCTAGCTGGGAAAATAGCTACATTGAGCATATAGGAATAGCTAACGGCAAATAAAATCCCAATGAAAGAACCAATTACAATTCGCCCAAACTCAAAAAATCTATTTTGGTAATATCTCTCTTGATACAATCCAAGCAAGGCAAAGATAATAAGCCAAAAAGGTAAAAGCAGGAAGAGAAACTTTAAGTAATTAATAGCATAGACATGAGCCGTTAAGGCTTGATGGCTAACAGAAACCCTTAAAATGTAGGCAATACTTAATCCAAAAACTACAGCTAGCCCGTCACCCACTAAAAGAATCAGATTATAGATAATAGAAGTATTATTTCGCATATTTTTAGTATTACTTAATTATATCCTAAAGAGTAAATATATATAAATTAATGGAAACTTAAAGTATAATGAAAGACAAAATGAGACTTAAATTTCTATCAAAACAGAATTTTATTTACCTAGCTAGTTGCTTAATTCTCCTGATAATCGTCCTAGTCCCTTTTCATGGTTTTTTGACGGTTTGGTTAAGTAGTATTTTTGGCCACTATACTTTACTCAGACTCTGGAAAGAATTCTTACTAGTCATAATTCTTTTAATAGGCTGTTATTTCTTGTTTCTTGATAAGTCTATTAGAAAAGTTCTTTTTAAAGATCGCTTGGTTCTTTTAATAATTCTATTTTTAGCTATCCAGCTTATTTGGGGCATATTCTCGTACCTTAATAAAGACGTTTCTAAAAAAGCTTTGTTTTATGGGCTTTTAATTAATAGTCGCTATTTTATATTCTTTGGACTAGGACTAATCATTTCATTAAAAAATAACAAGTTAAAAAATAATCTTATTAAGATCATCCTCTATCCAAGCTTAGTAGTAATCTTGTTTGGTTTAATGCAGATATTTGTTCTGCCGCATAACTTTTTAAGCCACTTTGGGTATAGTTCAAAAACTATTTTGCCCTTTGAAACTATTAATTCCAATTCCAAATACGTTCGAATCATATCAACCTTAAGAGGCGCTAATCCTTTAGGAGCCTATCTGATCGTACCCATCTCCTTATTAATTAGCCTATTTATGACCAAGAATAAGAAAATAAGAATTGGTTTATTAATACTTCTAGGTCTTATAGTTTTGTTCTTTAGCTTTTCAAGAAGTGCTATGTTGGGGCTTGCGGTTTCAGCTTGTATAATTATTTTCTATTCTTTTAAGTCTAAGGCTTTAAGAAGAAATATTTTTATCTTAGGCCTTGTTCTGGTGCTTATCCTTGGAGTCGGAACCTACTTATTTAGAAACAATCACCATCTTCAGAATTTTCTTTATCATACTCAATCCAATTCTAAGATTAAAACGTCCTCGGATCAGGCTCATTTCAATGCTCTTTATAGTGGACTTAAAGAAATTGCTAAAGAGCCTTTAGGACGAGGACCGGGCACCTCTGGACCAGCTTCAATATATAACAATCATCACGCTCGTATTCCAGAAAACTATTTTATTCAAATAGGTGAGGAAACTGGAATTATAGGACTTTTAGTTTATTTGGCTATAACCGCTATGGTTGCTTATAGGCTATACAAGAATCGTTCTAATTACTTTAGTCTCTTTTTGCTGGCTAGCTTAATAGGTATAAGTGTGGTTAATATGTTTCTTTTTGCCTGGTCAGACGACACTCTTTCTTATTTGTGGTGGGGCATTTGTGGCATTCAATTCGCTAGTTTCTATAAGGCCAAAATACCTAAATATAAACAAAAAGTGACATAATATTAATGATGGAAGAGAATAGTCAGAAAAAAGAAGCCATTCGACCCACTAAAAAGCAAGCTGAAACTTTAGAATTTATTAAATCTTTTATATCCGAACATGGCTATAGTCCTAGTTATCGTGAAATAATGAACGCCCTTAACTATAACTCCTTAGCAACGGTTGCCCTGCACGTTAATTCACTCTTAAAAAGAGGACATTTAAGGAAAAGGGATCGTTCGGCTCGCTCGCTCGAAGTAGTTGAAGGAACAGATTATCAAAAGATTTCTACTAACTACGTTGCTCCTTCCGAAGAAAAATGGTTAGTCGAAAAGATAGAACATGCCTTTGAGCAAATAGAGAGTCTGGGTGATGAAATCAGAACAACTAGTCTTGATCACCTTTATGTCTTAGTGGGGTCATTAAGAGTTTTGGGCCTAGAAGGTGCTGCCCAAAGTTTTATACCCAGATTAAGCGATCTAAAAAAGAAACAAACTTGAAACCCCATAGTTAAAAATACTATATCTAATAAACTTTCTTAGTGCTAAACTTCCTAGTACATTAATAAATAGAGCTGGAAGAGGGTGTAAGTCCTTCACTGTGCCGCAACGGTAATTCTAATCTAGATAAGTCCGATACAGCTGCCTAAAAAGAAGGGTCCCATGTTAGCCGAGCAGCTAAACTCTCTAGAAAATCAAACACCACTTTATCAACTAACAGACCTTGATAATTATTTTGAAGGTCAAATAGTACATTCTTTTTATCTTGAAGAAGCTAATCGGATTTTATTACAAAACCAAGAACGGGCTTTTAATGCTGACCCGAACATAGCCAACAATACTCCACTCCCGATTAATGTTTTATCGGTATCAGATCGAATAGTTAAACAAGAAGAATTTGAAGACACTTTTTATTTAAGAGAGGCATTATTCTTAGATAGCTTAAGAACAGTAGCAGAAGTTAGAAATAAATATTCGCCTATATATTTTCCTACTATTTTTCAATCCTTTGACGAAGAATCAGAGGATCTTATTATTGGTCCTAGATCTTTAAGTGAGATATCTGAGAACGGCTTAAGTCCATTCTGTGAGCCAGAAGAAGTAGAAATAAGAGCCTTAGATTATGTTGACAATAAACTAAATATTGAACTTGTTAAAAAATGTCGAGAAAATAACTCAACCGTTACTTTATTGAGAATTAAAGAGTGTCCTGATTATATTGTTGATAAGTATCAAAGAACTCAAGATGAAAAGGATTTATATAATGGCTACGTTCCGCAAATTAAAAAGTTTGTCATTCAAAGAGATCGGATTACTCCAGAAGGAGTCTATAGTGATCATTTTGCTCTCCCCGGAACCTTAATAGATGCTGAGGTTGTTCGCGATGCACTAGGTTTTCTTAGTGGTGAAGATAAATATCAAGATCTAAGCGGCCTAGAACTAAGAGCAAAAAGTTTTATTATGCCAAATGAACCAGAATCCCTTTTTGAATTTGTTGAGTTATTAGATGATTTAGCAACTCAAAAACACCATCAAAGAGTTTTTACGGGCGAGGTAGCTGCAGACGACACAGACCTAGATTACTCACAGACCATAAATCAATTTCTAGACCAAGATCAACAGTATCGAGTCTTAGCTGATGAAATCTCAGAGTTTCTCTTAAATGAATCTAGGCAAAACAATGATCCTAGAATAAGCGAAATGAATTTGATCAAGCTCTTAACCGAAAGATCGTTTCAGGCTTTTAAACATAATCCTAGAGAAATCAAACGTATTTTTGGACTTCAAACAGCAATTGATCTAGAGGTTATCAATTTTCAATATCAAATCACTAAAGATAAAACTTCTTACGATAATTCAATTGAAAGTTTAATCAAAACCCTACCGCTTACTACTTTTTGTGGAGCCGGAAGCTGTGGACTCGTTGGTGTAATCACTGGTAGCGAAAAAGATAAAGAGTTATCTCGCTTAGGCCTTAAGGGAGAAAAACTCATGGATACAATTAGAAAATGCCCATATTGCGGTAAAAAAAGTGTACATTATGACATGCATGCTAACAAAGCTTGCACTAATTGTAAAAAAACTGACATCAAGACTAAAAAACCCCAAAAACCCGAAATCAACACTAGTCCCATAACAAAACCCAAGAATATGGTGAATAAAACTCCTACTAAAGACATAAAAAAACCTAAAAAAATAAGCTTAAATACAGCAATGGTCCTATAATAAAGCTTATGAATATAGCGAATAAATTTATTAAGATTAATAAAAAACCTAAAAGAGTTGCTATTTATAGCGGGACTTTTGATCCAGTCCATGTTGGCCATATGACGTTTGCTCTAACAGCCATTAAGAAGGCAAAACTAGATGAGCTTTATTTTCTTCCAGAAAGATTCCCTAGAAATAAAGTAGCCATGGAGCATTTTGGCCATAGGGTTGCGATGCTTAAAGAGGCTATCAAGCCTTATCCTAAAATGAAAATATTAGAACTAGACGACAAAAGACTTGAGGTAAAAAGTACTCTTTCCAAAATTGAAAAACAATTTATTGATTCCAAGATTATATTCCTGTTTGGCTCAGACAAGGTTGAGAATATTCCGTCTTGGCCAGATATCGAATTGATGTTTAAAAGGTCAGAGCTAGTAATAGGCGCCCGAAACGATATTGATTTAATGACCATCAGAACTCTGGTAAAAGAATGGCCTACCAAAAGAGTTAAGATTCTAAAGAGCTACGCCCCAGCCGTAAGCTCTAGCAACATTAGAGATGCTTTACTTAATAACGATATGCCGGAAGGCTTATTGCAAAGTGTTTCACGCTACATAAGACGGAACTGGCTATACGTATCTATTAAATAAGAAAATAATAATTTGCAACTTTTAAGTCTTTTAGATAAGATAGGCTTATAAAATAAATTAACAAAAAACAAAACAAAAAAGGAGACTTAAATGTCTATAGAGGTAAAGGTGGTTGGTGGATTTGAGGAAAGAATTCCCGTAAATATCGAGCGACCTTTTTGGAGAGAATTCCTAGAAGCTTGAAGTAAAGGCTACTTTTTAGTCTGGGAGGTTGATCCTGAAGTAGTTTTAGTCTGAGTTGCGCCGTGATCGGCTTTTGTCTTTAAGGCAGAATTTATGATATTGTCGAACGCTGAAACACTGTCATTAATTTGAACTTGTTTTCCGTCGAGAAAAAACGTTGGGGTTCCTTGAATATTTAGCTTATTCCCAACATTCTCATCAGCAAGTATAAGGTTATTAACCTGTTCAGAGTTGTAATAAGTATTAAATTGATTAACATTTAAACCAAGACTTGTTGCGTCTTGATCAAATACACTTAAGGGGCTAGTGGTCCCAATCCAAGTGGCGATAGCACCATTCGAGTTATAGTACTCCTGGTTTTGGGTATATAAAAGATCGTGCATCTGCCAGAATTTACCCATTAAACCGGCCGCCTCAGCCGCTCTAGCTCCAGCAAAAGCATTCGGGTGAATGCTAGTTAAGGGAAAGTTTCTGAATTGGAATGTAATTTGAGATGAATATTGAGATAAAACTTGTTTTAAAGTTTCATAATATTGTCCACAATAAGGACATTGATAATCTCCGTATTCAACCAGGCTCACCCCACTAGAAGTACTTCCCATAATATGATCAGTGGGTTTGGCATTGGCTGGAAGAGAGTTATTTTTTCCCGTTAGAGTAAATATACCAACCAGAACTACTATAACTACAACTACCATAATCCAAAATTGTTTTGTCATTTCAACTCCTTAAATCTATTCAATCAATTATACTATATAATTAAATTTCAGTTTTAAAATTTACTAACTAAAGTTTTGTTCCAAAGAAAGTTTAGTTAATTAAAAAAATCATATTTTAAGAGTATATTTATAATTAATGGTAAATATTATTTTATCAATCATATTCTTTGGGTTAGCTTTTTGTTTATTAAGTCTTAAAAAAAGTTATAAAGCCTATTCATTAAAAGAAGCTAAATATTTGGCTAATACTGGAGATAACCTTGCTAAAAAGATTCAAAAGGTTATCGCCTATCAAGAAAGCTATGGTTTATTGTTAATTATTCTAATTGTTATCTTTCTAACGCTTTCGCTTATTTTCATGAAACAATTGCCAGAGTATCAATTTATTCTACTGAGCCTAGTCTATTTATTCTCAGTTTTTCTAATTGCTAATAGTTTTAAGGGCTTTTCTAAGTTCTTAATAATTCTATTTAGCCCTATTCTAACCTTCTTTTTGGGTTATTTGCACTCGAGTTTAAAAAAAGTAGTTGAGTTTTTAAAACTAGAAAAAGATCGAACTCCATTAGTCTTTGATTCGATTGATCTAATTAAATTCTTAGAATACCAAAGCAAGAAAAACGGTAACCGAATAGATCGAGATGATCTTGAGTTTACTAAAAGAGCTCTAAGTTTGTCCGAAACTAAAGTTAAAGATCTTTGTCTCAAATGGTCCAGAGTAAAAAGATTAAAGGCCGACGAAAAGATTGGCCCAATTCTTCTTGATGAATTATATAAAAAGAAACAACCCTATGTTCCCATTATTAATGAAGACAAAAAGGTTATCGGTATTTTAAATGTCAATAATTTAAACCTCGAGCAGGTTGGAAAAGTATTTGAATATAAATCTCCTAAACTTTACTTTATAAATGAAGAAGATACTATTGCCGATCTAATCCTAGCAATCAATAAAACTAGCAACGAGGTATTCATAGTAGTAGACTATGCTTCAAAATATAGTGGCCTTATCAGCTATTTAGACATTATTAATTTATTTAAAACAGACGATCAGGACAATGCCAAAGATTACACCTTAATCAATTCTTGATATAAATAAGTAGTCCTTAAGATAAAAAATGGTAGAATATGAATTAATGAGAACTTTAATTAAAGATTCACTAAACCTGGTAGGTCAAGAAATAGTTGTACAAGGATGGGTTCACTCCAGACGTGATCACGGTGGTCTAATTTTTATTGACCTTAGAGACCATAGTGGCTTACTCCAACTTGTTACTAGCCCCGATAATTCAGACTGTTTTAAAATCAGCGAAGGTTTGAGAGATGAATTCGTGATATCGGTTAAAGGTAAGATAAAGAATAGAGACAAGGATCTTATTAATCCTAAAATTAAGACTGGCGGGATAGAATTAGTTGTTGATAACATTGAAGTTTTAAATACTTCTGAGAGCTTACCCATAAGTCTATTTGGGGAAAATGAGTCTAGTGAAGAGCAACGTTTTAAATATAGATATCTAGATCTACGAACAAAAAGATCTCAAAACATATTAAAAAAAAGAGCTGAACTTTACCGCATCATGCGAAGCTATATGGATGGCAATGACTTTACGGAAGTTACCACGCCCATCTTAGCTAATTCTTCACCCGAAGGAGCTCGAGACTTTTTAGTTCCATCAAGGGTACATCCTGGAAAGTTTTATGCCTTACCCCAGTCTCCTCAGCAGTTTAAGCAGCTATTAATGGTTGGTGGACTTGATAGGTACTATCAGATAGCTACTTGCTTTAGGGACGAAGACCCAAGAGCAGATCGACTTTATGGAGATTTCTATCATTTAGATATTGAAATGTCTTTTGTGAACGACGGAGAAGAAGTCAGGAAGATGACTGAGCCCTTAATAAAGGATTTAGTAATAAATTTTGCTAAGAAAAAACTTTTATTTAAAGATATCCCAAGGATTAGCTATCAAGATGCTATGGATCTTTATGGAACGGATAAACCAGATCTAAGATTCGATCTTAGGCTAGTTGATGTATCTTCTATTTTTTCTAATTCAGAGTTTAGTGTCTTTAAATCGGCCATTAAAAACGGGGGAGTAGTCAAGGCTCTTAATTTAAAAAAGGCGGCCTCTTCTTTTAGTAGATCCCAAATAGATCAATACACCGATATGGCCATGAACGAGGGAGCTAAAGGTTTGGCTTATATTATTAAAGAAAACAATGAACTAAGGTCTCCGATCTTAAAGTTCTTGTCAGAGTCTGAAATAGCCGAAATTAGTAAACAAACTGATTTAAAAGATGGAGATTTAATCTTTTTTGGGGCCGATAAAAAAGAACTTGTTAATCGGGTCCTGGGTAGGGTTAGGGATAAGGCTGGCGACGATCTTAAGCTTAAAGACCCCAACACTATCGCCATAGCTTGGATAATTGATTTTCCGCTTTATGAGTGGAATGAAAATGAGCAACGTTTGGATTTTGGACATAATCCTTTTTCTATGCCCAAAGGGGGAATAGAGGCTTTAAACACAGAAGACAAACTAAGCGTTTTAGCCGATCAGTATGATATGGTCATGAATGGTTATGAGATTTGTTCTGGAGCGGTTCGAAACCATCACCCTGAAATTATGTATAAAGTTTTCGAAGCAATTGGATACCAAAAGGGATTCGTTGATAAAAAATTTGGAGCCATGGTTAATGCCTTTAAATATGGAGCTCCTCCTCACGCCGGCTGTGCTTTTGGGATAGACCGAATTTTCATGATTTTGCTCAACGAAGAGAATATCAGAGAAGTAGTGGCCTTTCCTAAAAATGGATCTGGAGTTGATTTAATGATGGACTCCCCCAGTCAAATAGATGATTCTCAACTTAAGGACTTAAGCCTTAGGACTATTCTTTAAAGAAGCCCATAAATATATCGAAACAATTGATTGATAAGGCTCCCAATTATATTTTTTTGCCATGGATTCTATTTCTAGCTCAGAAGGTTTTCGGCTAAGCCCGTAGTTAATTTGAATAGCTCTTCTTATGCCTCCGTCAATAACGGGTAAAACATTACTCCGAGCTAGGGAGAATATTAAAAACATTTGAGCACTCCAAATACCAATACCCTTAATTTTAGTTAGCTCTTTAATAACGGACACATCATCCATTCTAGGGAAAGCTTCAAAATTTATTTCTCGGTTCTGATACTTTTGGGCTAAATCTTTTAAATAAGATATTTTTGAATAACTTAATCCAAGACGACGTAGTATCGAATCATCTATGCCTAAAACTTCTATAAAGCTAGAATTATCTTTAATTAGATCTTGAAATCTTTTATATATAATACTAGCAACTTTAACATTGAGTTGTTGATCAACAATAGTTTTAGATAAAGCCTCAAGGTAGTTTGAGTTAATATTTAAACTGAAATCAAAAGATCCGATAAGCTTAGCCATAACGGGATCATAATTCTTTAAGTGTTTTTGGGCTTTTGTAATAGTTTCTTGATCCATATAAAAAATCATTTTATTAAGCTATTTATTAGAAATAGTACTACAATTAAGTTAATGGACGATTATAAAAACGACAACAATCAAGTCCATTTAAGGGCTAATTCGGAAGTTGATGAAAAGCTTTTCAAAGAGATTCCGATTAAAGACTTTAGTTATACTAATGCTAAGCCCTTATCAAAAAAGCCCAAGCCAAACAATAAACCATATCTAGTCTTAAGCATCCTTATTATAATTGTCTTATTAGCTTTCGGAGGCTATACTCTTTTAAAGCATAAAAGTTCTAAAGTAGTTAAGGGATCTGTTCAAAGAACAACCCAAAAGACTAACAATTCTGTTACTCCAACAGCTAAAATAACTTCTTATAATTCGACTAACTTTAATCTAAGTGTAAATTATCCTTCAAATTGGATTATTAGCGACACAACTTCAGTTTTAAGCTTAACATCCCCAGAAACTTCCTTAACCAATGCCAATAATCAGACAGTTCAGGGCCGAATCATCTTAAGTGTAAGTCCAAAAGGCCAACTTCCGTCAGATTTTGGAAGCTCTGCTGCCACGGCCGTTTTGAATTCCCAGTTAGTTAGTTATACTAGTCCCACCCCAGCTCAAGATGCTCAAACTTATATAAGTTTTCTACAATATGGTTCAACAACCATAATCGGGGGGTTAAATGGAATTTATGTTACCGGGAATTATGGATACTTAAAAGGTCAAAATATTAATCAAAGCGATATTCAAAGTGTTGATCCGTTGGTGCGAGTAAGCTTTGAAAAATGTTCTAATAACTGCAAGAATCTTACTCCGTTGGTTATTTCAGCTTCTGACTGGAGTAAATCATCCTTCTCGCTTCCAATTATAAACATTATTAAATCTTTTCAATTCTCATAAGAAACCTTAAATAAATGCCAGAATTAATTAAAATCACTTCTTTAACTAAGACCTATAAACTCGGGGATGAGATTTTAAATGCTCTAGACAATGTTACCTTAAACATTAGAGCTGGTGAATTCGTAGCCATAACCGGTCCAAGTGGTTCTGGCAAATCAACACTTGCTAACATTATTAGCGGACTAGACAGGCCAACAAAAGGCTCGATAATAGTTGATGGATCAGATTTATCAAAGATGAAAGATCGAAAATTGTCAGACTATAGAAATAAAAATTTAGGATATGTTTTTCAGTCTTTTAATCTTCAGGGTAATCAGACAGCCTTAGAGAATGTTATGATGCCAATGTATTTTTCAAGAGTAGGCCATAAAGATCGCCACAAAAGAGCTCGTGAATGTTTAGAGTCAGTTGGTTTAGGAGACAGGATTAATCATAAACCAGGACAGCTTTCTGGTGGGCAAAGACAAAGAGTAGCAATTGCTAGAGCCTTAGCCTTAAACCCTAAAATAATTATCGCCGACGAACCAACCGGTAACTTAGATAGCGTTAAGGGCCAAGAAATCTTAAGTGTATTAAAAGACTTGAATGAACAAGGGATCACTTTAATTATTATTACTCACGATCAAACTATCGCTCGAGAAGCTTCTAGAATAATTAAAATTCATGACGGGAAGGTCAGGTTACGGTGAGATTCTTAGATTACATTTTTTTAGCATTAAGAAATATAAGTCGCCAAAAATTAAGAAGCGCTTTAACAATCTTTGCTATTGTTATTGGCTCTACTAGTGTGGCTATTATGTTAACCATAGTTTTTAGTGCTAAAAACTTTATAAATAGTCAATTTGAAAAAAATGGTACTTTTCAACAAATTGAAGTATCCCCTCAACAAAGTATTCAATGGGGAAGAAATAATCAAGGCTGTAACAGCCAATCCTCTGTCACCGGCTGTGTCAATATAACAGATTCGATAGTCAACAAGATATCTAAATTACCTCATGTTATTGGAGTAACAAAAGAGATAGCGGTTCAAGGAGCATTTGATGGTTTATTTTATGGCCATAAAAAACTTCAAGTAATGCAAGTTTTGGCCTATGATGCCAACGGAATAGTGACGAGTAGTATGCTAGCCGGAAGAGATATAAGACCCAGTGATGGACCGGGTGTTATAACCATAACTTCAGACTACGCTAACGCTTTAGGATTTAAGAACAATTATTCCAAATTAATCGGGCAAACAGTAATTCTTCACTCAACAGCCTTTTATTCTGGGGTAGGATCTAATCCTGTTGCCCAATCTCAATATATTCAGCAGTTCTGCAACAATAGCACTAATCAGTGTTCGCCTCCAGCTACAGAACTGAAAGCTAAGATTATAGGTATATCAAACTCTAATTCTCCTATCGGACCAGGACGGTACACCATTAGAGTTCCTATGTCTTGGGCCACGGGCATGGAAGAACAACAATCCGTTCAATATCCCTCATCACAACTAAAGGTAACAAATTTATTAACCCAAAACGGGTATTCTCAATTAATTGTAAAAGTAGATAATGCCTCAAATGCCGCGAATGTCGCTCAAACAATTAGAAAAGATTTCGGTGTTGGAGCGGCTGACGCTGAAACCGCTATTAAGCAACAACTTTCAATCTTTAATATTATAGGATACATACTTGGGGGAATTGGAGGCATAGCTTTAGTGGTGGCGGCAGTAGGAGTTGTCAATACAATGATCATGTCTATCTTGGAAAGAACGAGAGAAATAGGAGTAATGAGGGCTGTCGGCGCAAGAAGATCTACTATTAATCGTCTTTTTACCTTTGAAGCATCTTTACTCGGGCTTTTAGGGGGAGCCCTTGGAGTATTACTTTGTTATCTCCTAACTCTAGCCGGTAATCCTTTAATTAATAATCAACTCAAAGGAAATAACATTTCATCGCAAAACATTTTAGCAATGCCTACTTGGCTAATCTTAAGTGTAATTATCGGGACTACTGTTATAGGACTGTTGGCTGGTTTATATCCTGCCCGTAGAGCTGCTCGGCTAGATCCTGTTGAAGCCTTAAGATTTGAATAATATATTTGCATAAGAACTTTGATCGGAGTAAAACTATACTTAGGTTTTAAATAGAAAAACTTTTAAAAAAATGAGTAAAACATATATTTCATTTAAAAAAACCTTTCAGACATTAGTTCTTCATTTAATTCAGCATTAATTGAAGAGTCTGGTCGTGAATCCTTGTTCGCAATATCTAAAGCGAGTTGTTGTTTATAAGCTAAGAAAGAACTGACCAAGCTTGTTTATAAGACGCATCTATAAATAGAAGCTCTGGACATTTAATTACTTTTCATTAACCCTTATATTATGATAAGCTTATGCTTAGTCTATGAAACCAAGAAGAGAAGACTCGGATCAAAAAGATCTTGAAAAAAAGATCGACAAAATGCTTTATTTAGATCCAGCCAAACCAGAAGAAAATAATTCCGAAAACGACGATAATCCTGAAATTAAGATTTTAAATCTCGATTCCAGCTCTAAAGATATAGAGTCAGAAGAAAAGGCAGATCCTAAAGTAGTTGATACTAACAATCAAGTCCCGTTAGAAAATAATTCCACAACCGAAAAACCGTCAGAGTCAAAAGAAACCGACCCGGCTATTGTTAGTGATCCCCCGATTAACATAACTAAAGATAATCTAGACCAAGAAGATCAAGATGGCAGTGTTGATGAAATAGTTGCTCAAGAAGCAGATGAAGTTCTAGCCGTTGAAGATCAAATCAAACAAGTCAAGAAGCCTCCCAAAAAGCCTAAATCCAAGAATATATTTAAAAAGAAAAGGTTCTATTTAATTTTAATAATCATAATCTTGATACTAATCTTTGCTATACCATTTACAAGGTATAAAGTATTGGGGCTGTTTATTAAAAAAGATATTAAAATAGAAATTATCGATAGTCTTAATCAAACTCCTGTAAGTGGAGCTAAAGTATCCATTAACAATAAGAATTATTTAACTAATGGAGAGGGTGATCTTAACCTTACTCTAGGAGTAGGTTATTATTCATTAAATATTTCAAAAGATTATTACAATAGTTATTCTTCTAATATTCTAATTGGATTAGGGTCTAATCAGAGGAATACGATTCGGCTTACCGCTAACGGTCGAAGACTTTCCCTAAAGGTACTTAATGCCATTACTAATGTTCCCATTTCATCGGTTAAAATATCTTCAGAGAAAGTTACATCTTTTAGTTCCAGTGCTGGGCTTGCCAGTTTGATTCTTCCAGCTTCATTAAAAAAATATAGTTTAATCTTTTCGGCTAATGGATTTAATAATCAAGACGCAACCCTAAGTTATTCTCCTAGCGACTTACTCGAAACAGTTAAGATGGTGCCTTCGGGGAAAATCTATTATCTTAGTCAGTCTAATGGATTAATCAATGTTGTCGGGAGTAATTTAGATGGGACTTCTTCAAAAGTACTTTTAGCGGGTACTTCTAGTATGAGCATTAATACAACTCTCTTATACCCATCTAGTAACTTAGATTATTTAGTCTTACAGGCGCAACGATCTAGCTCGGGAATTGGTCTATATTTAATTAACACTAAAACCGGCACTGTTAATGAATTTGATTCCGTTGATAGCAATCATTACTTCACACCGATTGGTTGGATTAACAATTACTTTGTTTATGAGTTATCGGACTACAATATGGGCACCTTAAACACCAGCCAAATTAAAAGTTACGATGCCTTAGATCAACAAAATATCATGTTAGATCAAAGTCAGGCCAGCGGCAGTGGATCAAATCAGGTTTATCAACAATTTAGTTTTTTTAATATTATAGCCAATCAGTTGGTTTATGTTACTCAGTGGTTCCAGTCTGGTACTTCGATACCGAGTAATACTTTAAACACCATAAGAATAATTGATCCAAACGGAACAAACAAAAAAGATGTTTTTTCAGTAAACGCTCAAACCAATGATATAGAGTCGGTTGTTAGAAATCTTCCAAACTCACTTTATTTTGGTAATTATGACTATCTAACTAATCAACCGCCAATAACATATAGCTATTCGAATGGTTTAATCAATTCTCAAAGCTCATTGGGGAGCAGTGTTCTTTATGCCCAATATCCATCTTATCATCTAGCTAGTAACGGTATCTTAAGCGCTTGGTCTCAAGATCAGAACGGCAATCCCACCGTCTTTTGGGCCGATCAAAACGGCTCTAATAAGAAACAGTCTCAAATACCCTACGGCTATAGCGTTGTTGGATGGTATAACAACACTTACCTGATCTTAAGTAAAAGTAATAAGCTCTACGTTGCCTATTATCAGGGAGAACCCGGCAATCCTCTTTTAGTCGCTCCTTATGCCGGTCTAAGCATCAGCAATTAAAAAACTTGTTCCAGAAATTTAGGGCTATTCTTACAAAAAAGCATAGTCCCAAGAAAGCCGTAGCCACTAAACTCCATCCCGCTAAATCGGGCGACCAACTTGGTGATACGAAGTCAAACTCGTAAAGAGAGGCTGGTATATTTGGAACAGTTAGCTTATGAGACGAAATGTATTGTTCTATGCAAGGGACCCGATATCTTCCTGAAAAACCATTTGGAATTTTTGCTTGGCAATAATTTTCAGCTTCGGTATATATCTGTGAATTGTTATTATTTAAGGTCTGGCCCTGTTGGTTCAAGAGTCTCTGGTAAGTATATTTTAATTGAATCGGAGGATAAACCGAACTGTTCCCATTAGTTAGGGAAGTATTCATGTGTGAGGTTACGTACTTTTGAAGATTATCTAAGGCTTGAGGAACGTTTAAATTATTCTTATCAGCTACGTATAAGGCTTGTCTTAGATTAGCCATTTCGAGATTATTGGCTCTAAGAGCAAAGATACTTACGATAAGTGAGATAACGGTTAAAATCAAAAAATGCCAGGCTTTGATCTTTTTTATTTTTCTTAAAAATCTAAACATAAGTAAATTATATACTTTTTTATTCGATCTTTAACTTGTCATATGCGTTTTGTTGTTTAAACTAAAGATATGCATATACATTTTATGGCAATTGGCGGAGCCGGTATTGGACCCTTGGCTCTCTTTGCCAAAGAAGCTGGTTACGAAGTTAGCGGATCAGATAAACAGGATTCTAATACTTTAGAATATTTAAGAGAAAAAGGCATTCAAGATATTTTTGTAGCTACCGATAATGACGTTGCTATTATTAAAGAATTTAATGCTCAAAAACCAATTGATTGGGTTGTCTACAGCTCAGCGGTTTTACTCGAAAATCCCGACTCTCAAATGCTAGACTTCTTTAATAAAAATAACATCAAGACTACCAAAAGAGATGTTTTTATAAATCAGCTTATTAAGGATAAAAAACTTCAATTGTTGGCTATAGCCGGTACCCACGGAAAAACAACCACCTCGGCTATGTTAATATGGCTCTTTAAAGCTTTTAATTTGGATATAAACCATTTATTGCCGGCCAAGGTTAGTTTTGCCGATATGGCTGAGTATAGTCCTAAAAGTCCCTATTTAGTCTATGAGGCTGATGAATTTGATCACAATTTTTTAAACTTTAATCCAGATTTTTCTATTATATCTGGGGTAGCTTGGGACCATCATGAGATATATCAAACCCAAGAAGAATATAAAGAAGCTTTTAGGCAGTTCATTAGCCAGTCTAGTCAGACATATATCTATCGATATGACTATGATTTCCTAAGTCTTTCT
The DNA here is from genome assembly GCA_027371845.1 of Candidatus Saccharimonadota bacterium. GTDB lineage: Bacteria > Patescibacteriota > Saccharimonadia > Saccharimonadales > UBA4665 > JAJZMH01. The sequence goes on along the minus strand of DAHXLD010000008.1, from coordinate 9,768 downwards.
AGTCAAGAATTAAATATTCTAGAAGATGATGACTCTCTGCTAAACGAGATTAAATTAATAGGTTTATATAATCGCAAGGATGCTCTTTTAGTCTCTAGGCTTTTTAGCAAGTTAACCAATCGAAATATAGACGAGGTACTAGAAAGAGTTTCACAGTTTCCAGGACTTTATAGAAGAATGGAAGAAATTAAGCCTAATTTATATACCGATTATGCTCATACGCCAGAAAAGATAATAGCCGCCTTAAATGTAGCTAAAGAGATGGTTCAGGGAACACACCAAAAAATAATTGTTGTTTATGAACCATTAACCAATCGACGACAACATTACATAAAAGAGCAGTACCTTAATACTTTTAAGAACGCTGATCACATTTATTGGGTAGATAGTTACTTAGCAAGAGAAGACCCAAATCAACCCGAACTTAAACCGAAGGATCTAATTAGCTATTTATCGAATCCAAATATGGCCGAAGAAGCTCACATGGACCAGAGCTTAAAACTTGAAATTCAAAAACAAATTGACTCGGGGAATCTGGTAGTTGCCTTAAGCGGGGGCGGGGGAAATAGTTTAGATGAATGGCTTAGATCAAATTTTAAGACTTAAATTTAAATTCTCCATCTCTTAAAATATCTATTTCATCGTCAATCATCCTAACAATAGTTGAGGGTTGATTATTTTTAGAATCACCATCATCGATATAAAAATCTACTTTATCTTTAAAATAATTTTTAGCTTCTTTGATATTTCTTGCAAAAGGTTCCCCTGGTAAATTAGCGCTAGTAGTTATTAAGGGACCAGTTAGCTTTAATATACTTTGAACTCTTTTGTCTTTGGGTAATCTAACTGCTAAAGAACCCTTTTTTAAATCTAAGTAATCCAACCTCTTTGACAAAGGAATAATAACACTCAAAGGATTTGGCCAGTAGTTTTTAAAGGGAGCCAAGTAACGATATTTTATACCCAATTCAACAAGTTGATCAAAGGAGTAAGCAATAATTGTTCCGGGCTTATTGGAACGATCTTTGAGCCAATAAAGCTTATCGACAGCTTCTTTATCTGAAACTTTCGCTACCAAGCCATAAATAGTGTCGGTTAATAAAACTCCGACCACCCCTTTTTTAAAATGTATAGCAACTTCTTGGGGACTCATATTTAATATCTTATTTAGTCTTTAAATAAGATATTATACTTATTCCAATCAAAATTACTAATATTAGAATGCTAATGAATACAACCGAGAAAAGATTACCATTTAAACTATCCTCTTTTTTAGAAGGATTCTTTTTCTGATCGGCTACAATTTTATTTAGTTCAGGTGCTTTGACTGACGATTGTTTCGGTTCGTTAGTCACAAAGTCAGTTATAACCGATCCATTCGTCATATCTTAATCTTCCTAAGCCTCTTTGGCTCCTTATTAAGGTTTAATACTTGGAGATGAACTATTTGTGGAAGAAGTGTTTTGGGTTGAATTCTGACCACTTGTTCCAGCCGTGCTTTGGTCGCTACACTTTTGTCCATTTGGGTTTTGTTTCCAGAAGGTAGATACGGCCTTAGCAACTTGTCCATTTGGAGATAAGTTTTCCCAAAAAGTGACGCTACTGGCGTTAATGACCATTTGATCAAGTGGAGCATGAAGTTCACAGCCTAATTTAACTAAAGTAACGTTGGCGTTAGATTTAGAACTACTGGAATTAGACTGCAAGTAAAATATATTAACTAAATCAAGATATTGTGAATTAATAGCTTGAATATTTCCGAAATAGACTTGGCCAGTATTTAAGAAAACAGCCTGTAACTTATTGGTATCAACAAATTTGTACTCATTCGTATTTTTGGTTCCAAAAGCCAAAAGAACCAGTAAACCAATTAAAACAATCGAGACTGCAAACATGAGAATAGATTGTCCAATCCTGGCAAACTTGTCTTTACTCCCAGAATTACTTTTCTTATTAAAGTTATTATTATTGTTATTACTGTTCTGATAATGAGCTTGGTTATTAACGGGACTCATATTAACTTGAGGATTTTTGTTATTTATATCCATTTATCTTCCCTCCACCTTTCACGGTCCTTATCTTTATTGCTTAAGTTTAATATATAAGGAGTCTCTAATCAAGTAATTTTACTAATTAAAATAGTATTTATTACAATCCCTTATTCTATCTGTTAGATTATGGATTAAAGAAGTTTTTTATATAAAAAGGGTTGACAAACATTTTCTCTCAAGAGTATGTTAGGGGTACATTACTAATTAAAGAGAGGGAAATAGCATGGCTTATAAGCACACTAACTCTAAAGGTGTAACATATTACCTAAACTCAAAGGAAGTTACTTTGAGAGGTGGGAAAAAACAGACAATTTATTACTTTAGTAAAGATCAACGACCAGAAGGTTGCGACCTACCTGGAGACAGAGAAGTTAATGAAAACCCACGAAACGGTTTTCTAACAGTAAAAAGAAAATAATTAGCTAACTCAAACTAGCTCGCAAAGGCTCGATTGTAAAATCTGAGCCTTTGTTTTTTATTAAAATCTAAATATAATAAACAGACGTGTCCGAAGATATTTTAAAAGTTAAGAATCTTAAAAAGATTTATGACAACAAAGCTGTTGTTAATGGAATATCTTTTGATGTTAAAAAAGGAGAGATTTTTGGTATATTGGGGCCTAATGGAGCTGGCAAAACAACAACTCTCGAAATGATTGAAACCATGAGACCCATAGATGGTGGGAAAATAATCCTAGATGGTATTGATGTCGCCTCTAAACCCTCAGAAATAAAGAAAGTCATAGGTGTTCAACCCCAAACTCCTGCCTTTCAAGATAAACAGAAACTTATTGAAATAATAGATATGTTTGCGGCCGCTTATGGCGAAAGAGTAAAAGCTAAAGATTTCCTGGAAGAGGTCGAATTAGGCCAAAAGGCCAATAGTTATGCCGAAAATCTAAGTGGTGGACAAAGACAACGTTTAAGTATTGCCGTAGCTTTAGTTCATAACCCTAAAGTTTTCTTTTTAGATGAGCCCACAACCGGTTTAGATCCTCAGGCTCGAAGAAATCTATGGGATTTAATTAAGATGGTTAGAGATCGAGGGGTAACAGTCATTATGACAACTCACTATTTGGATGAAGCTGAACTATTGTGTGATCGAGTAGCCATTATGGACAATGGTAAAATTATAGCCTTAGATACTCCTAAAAACTTAATCAAGCAATTATTGTCGAGAGGCTTTAAAAAGGAACAACACGTCGAACAGGCTAATCTTGACGATGTTTTTATAGATTTAACGGGTAAGGCTTTAAGGGATTAATTATGCTAAAAATAAGAAAAGATCTTTATACTGTACTTGTTTTTACTAAAATTGGCACTAAACGTTTCTTTAGAGACAGATTAGCTATTTTCTTTGGAATTCTTTTTCCCTTGATCTTTCTCTTTGTCTTTGGAAGCCTAACTAATGGTAATAATAAAATATCTTTTAAAATTGCTGTCTTAAATCATTCCAAAAGCTCTTTTTCAAAAGTTTTTGTAAATGACTTGAGCAAACAAAAAATATATAAAATAGATCAAACTGTCCATAATCTAAGCCAAGCCGAAGATAAAATGCAGAAGAGCCAACTAGATGCAACTATTATTCTGCCCAGTAACTTTGGTAATTTAGACTCTAACCATATTCCGAGCGGCAAGATCCAGGTTCTTTATACTCAAAATTCTCAGATTGCTGGACAAACCTTGACCACAATTCTTAACCAAAACTTAAAAGTCTTAAATAGCCATTTTGTAAATATAAAAACTCCTTTCTCGGTTTCTTCAAAACAATTATCGGAAAAAAGTTTAACGGCTTTCGATTATACTTTTTCGGGGCTTCTCGGCTTTTCAATAATGGGAGTTGGAATATTTGGTCCGATCAATGTCTTCCCAGAACTTAAAAAGCAGGGCATCTTAAGAAGGCTTCACACAACCCCGTTAAAAGTTTGGCAATATTTCCTTTCGACTATGTTTTCCCAAGCTATTGTCGGCGTAGTTTCAATAGCAGTTCAGTTTATAGTCGCATTGACCGTTTTTCATCTTAGTATTAATGGGGATTATCTCAGCATTTTAATATACATTATTCTTAGTACATTTATGATCTTGGGTATAGGATTAGCAATTGGAGGATGGGCTAAGAATGAGAGACAGGCCGCCCCACTAAGCAATATTATTGTTTTCCCAATGTTATTTCTTTCGGGAACTTTTTTTCCAAGATTTGACATGCCTCTATGGCTCCAGTCTCTAACAACCTGGTTACCTCTAACCCCGGTCATAGACGGCCTTAGGTTGCTTACAACGGGTGGCAAGAACCTTTTACAAATAGGACCTCAACTGGGTTTAGTTTTGGCCTGGATGGTAGTAATTTATTTAATTGCTTTCCGAGTCTTTAAATGGGAGTAGACTTTTAACAATAAAAGTTGTATAATATCTCTATGTTAAACCCAGAATCAGAAGAGAATTTAGAACCAAGATCGGTATGGGAAGAAACTGGCTATGTTCCTCAGGATAAAAAAACGGATAAAAGAATTATAGGAATTCTTCACCCGGATGAGAAAGATGCTACTGAAGAAGGGTTTGTTACCCCACAAGATATAGCCTTGGCCCGTATAGCTGAACTTAGAAAACTATTAGATGGCTCACCAAAAGATCCAAACTCAAATTCATAAATAATATTAAGGGTTAAAATGACTAAAGGTTTTGAAAATGAAGGTAATAACATTGTTCCGTTCCCAGATAATACTAGAATAGATTCAGGAAGCGATGTCCCCTCAGAAGAACTTCAAGCTGCAATATCTGAGCACCCATCTAATTATAGAGACCCAATTCCAGAAATCTTAAACCCAAACTCTTTATTATCTGGCTTAGTTGGCAAAGGGGCTGAAGAAGCTGATTGGACTCTTAGGTGCTCAGATGATTCAGTAGTTGTTGTGTCAAAGGAGGAGTATAGATCTTATCTAGAAAGACTTAATAAAGATAAAGCCGGACTAATGGCTTTTGTGAATAAAACTAGAGAATCTTTATCGGTTTTAGACAGAATACAAATTTCTTTAGAAAACGACGTTTTTGGCAATATAAACAGAAGTTTATTAAATCAAGGGGCTTCAATTTTTAATGAAATAATTAAACTTTATTTAGATTCCCATCGATTAGACCAAAGATTTGCAACTAGAGCATTTTCTGAACTCAAATATCTATTATTTGACCACAAGGACCGTAAAAAAGTTTGGGACATATACTTAGAAGCATCAAGAAAATATTTTCGAAAGAAACAAGAAGCTTATGGGAATGTAGGCATAATCGAGGATGGGGATTGAATAAATATCTATTAAATCCGGGTTTCTTAGTTCTTGCCCCAATGGACGATGTAACGGATAGAGTTTTTAGAGACATTATTAATAAATGCTATCCCCCAAATCTTTATTTTACTGAATTTGTTAATGTTGACGGGCTAGTTAGTAAGGGTAGAGAAACTTTACGAAAAAAACTTGATCATCCCAAAACAGAGAAGAATCTGGTTGCTCAAATTTGGGGCCTTAACCCTTTAAACTTTTATCAGATAGCTAAAGAAATAGCCGATAATGAATTTGGTAAATTTTTAGGAGTCGATTTAAATATGGGATGTCCAGATAAGGTGGTTGTAAAGAATGGAGCTTGTAGTGCATTAATTAATAACAGGGAGCTGGCTAAAGACATAATAGAAGCTACCCGAAAAGGCTTAAAGGGCAAGTTACCCCTAAGTGTTAAAACGAGGCTTGGCTTTAATAAATTAGATTATTCATGGATCGAGTTTCTTTTAAATCAGAAACTGGATATGCTGATTGTTCACGCCAGAACCAGAACTGAAATGAGCAAGGTTCCGGCTAGATGGGACTCGTTTAAAACCATTAAAGAACTTAGAGACAAGATATCTCCCAATACTTTAATTGTGGGCAATGGTGATATTTTGAACTATCAAAAAGCGTTAGAACTTATCGAGGAATATAAAATTGATGGAGCCATGATTGGTAGAGGAGTATTTCAGGATCCTTTTGTTTTTTCAAAAAAAAGCCCCTGGGAGTCTTATACTAAAAAACAAAAATTAGACTTACTAAAAACCCATGTAGAACTATTTAAAAAGACCTGGAATGACTCCAGGCCCAGTAATATACTCAATAAATTCTGTAAAATATATATAAACAATTTTGATGGATCAAAACAACTTAGGGAAGACTTGATGAATTCTAAATCATCTGATGAATTATTATTTAAAATTAACAAACAAATTGATCTAATTTAAAGAATTAAGTTTAATTTTATCTTTAATTCCTATTCTTCATATAAGATGGTGGGGGCGGTTGGAATCGAACCAACTACCAAGCGGTTATGAGCCGCCTGCTCTAACCGGTGAGCTACGCCCCCATAAATATTTATTATATTACATCAAAAAGCATTATAATAACAGATGAGAGTATAGCAGATTATTAACAATTTAGATAATATAATTTAATAAGAATATGTTTTCAAAAGAAAAAATAGAAGAATACAAGAAAATCGCCCTTCAAGAACTTAATAGATTTTCAGACATTAGGTTTACCGGGCAGGTTATATTCGGCATTATTGTTATTTTAATATTTTGGAGTGGGGCTCGGGCCGTCCAAAGCAATTTCAATTTACAAAAACAGATAATTAAGTTAAAACAACAAAACAATCAAGTACAAATTCAAAACAATAACATTGAACTTCAAAATCAATACTATTCCTCTAAACAATATAAAGAGTTATCTGCCCGACAAAATTTTGGACTAGGCTATACTGGAGAAACTGAGCTTATAGTTCCAGACAGTGTTGCTGCTCGATATACCTTAAATTTAAATAATCAAAGCACATTAAAGCCCACCAAAAATCTATATAAAGAATCTCGAGTTCAGAAAAACTTTATCTCTTGGATAAACTTCTTTTTTCATAGAAGTTGAATACATAACATTAAATTTTCCTATACTTTTTAACAGATACGTGTTAGAATATTATTAAATAAATAAATTATCGCGGGGTGGAGCAGCGGCAGCTCGATTGGCTCATAACCAATAGGTCGCAGGTTCGAGTCCTGCCCCCGCAACCAAGTCAAGCACCAACAGAAGTAGACCGGGTTCCTAGACCGGTCTTTTTTATTACTTCTTAAAACCTTACACCTTTAATTAGATTCGAGTCCTATTCCCATTGGCCTCAAACCACTCTAAATTATCTAGAACCCTACCATATAACCTCTTGATAGACGCTATGGTAGTACTTTCTCTATACGAGGACTGGATATCAGAAACTTAAACTGCGTTCTATGACCAATCTATTTGAATGTTTCTGAATTGCAAAAAAATAATTGATGAGAGATTTTTAAAAAAATTCAGCTGTGGGAGTTGGGACTGTGTACACCTCACTGAAGTTCCTAGTAGAGCATTTGCATCTACCTGGCCCTAAGTTAGTCATAAACATTACATTTCTAAACAGAACAAGCCGGTTGAATAATTATAGCAAGTAAGCCCATTTTCAATTAATGTAAGTGTTCCATAATCCACATACGTACTAATGTAGTGGGGCCAATACCTTTTTCTCTGGCAATTGACCGTATTTTAGACAAACTGTCAGGATCAAAGCGAACATTTAAGCCAGCAGAAAGGTTTTTTGCAAAATGGGCATTAACTGGCTTTGCCTTGTCCCAATATTCAGCCATATGTTCCTCAAACCAGGCCGCTTCTTCATCGCGGCTTTTGAAATTAGGCACCTTGCCTTTTGTAGTTGTCATAGTTTCTACTCCTTTCCTTTTTCTTGATAATATGTGAGGCGTAATTTACCACTAGCGGGATAAGCAGTAACAGGGTAGTATTCATCTTTACCTTTTGGTGCTAAGACCATGGCCAGTAGTTTTTTGTCCTTGGTGTAACCGATAACCATTAGACGACCACCGTAAGCTTCACGTATAACATGATCACCATGACAAACTTCTTCTACTTGTTTGGGTACTACACCGTGACGTGCTATATGGTCAACATTCCATTCGTCCCAGACTAAACGTTTTACGTTTACCATATATATATTGTAGCACATTGTGATACAAATACAAGATTCTGTGGTGGTTCAATATCTGAGCACCATTTATTATAAATGATTTTGATTAAACCAAAATGTAAGTTAGGATGTATTGAACCTAAAGTTTAGACAGTAATATGAGGTAGTTCGAGTCCTATTCCCATTAGCCTCGAACCGTTAGAGGTATCGGTTAATAATTCGCATAACTTTTTAAGGTAGTTTCAGAGCTGCCTGGTCCTTTATATTAGGACTTCACGCTCGCTACTCCGACCCGTGTTTTATGACCAAGTACATAAATTAATAGTTTTCCACAGTTTGAAGTATGTATATTGCCAAAGTAAATTTTTTGATGTAATTTAAATACTAAGATGCTTAAAGATCAAAAAAGCTTCAAAAAAAAAGGCTTTAACAAGTTATGGGCGATTCTAGTTGCACTTATATTTGCATCTATTGGGGGAGTGATTGTATGGAAAAGTTTTGCGGTAACAATTACTTCAACTAATTTCATACCAGTAGGAATAGCCTCTAATCACACAAATAACGGATATTGGTTAGTAGCTGCTGATGGAGGCGTATTTACCGAGGGTTCAGCTCAATACTATGGGTCAATGGGAGGTAAAGCCATAAATGCCCCAATAGTTGGCATTGCTTCCACCCCAGATGGCGGAGGCTATTGGTTAGTTGGAGCAGATGGCGGTGTCTTTAGCTTTGGTGATGCTCATTATCATGGTTCGACTAGCGGTCAAACCTTATCCAAGCCAATAGTTGGCATTGCTTCCACCCCAGATGGCGGAGGCTATTGGTTAGTTGGAGCAGATGGCGCTGTTTATGCTTTCGGAGATGCTAAATATGAAGGTGGAGTTAATAGTCCAATTTCATCTTCCCAGCCACTAGCCACTGCTTACGGCGAGGGTGTAGTTGGAATATCAAGTACAACAACAGGGGATAATGGTTATTATATTGTGTCTAATTTCGGAGAAGTTTGGGCTTATGGTAACGCTCCTGGTTCTGGTCAGAATGGTTGTTTGGTAGTTAGTAGGAGAGGAAGTCCATATATATATGGTCAGTCTTATGTTCAAAACCCGTTAGTTGATCCTGTAGTTGGAATAGCTACAGATCCAAGTGGAGGTATTTGGACCGCTGATGCCAATGGTGGTGTATTTAGTTATAACGGAGCAACTTATTACGGTTCGATGGGTGGCAAAACTTTAAATAAACCAATGGTTGGAATAGCTGCTGATTCTGATGGCGGAGGCTATTGGCTGACAACAGGAGATGGTGGTGTGTTTGCTTTCGGAAGTGCTCAATATCAGGGGAGAGTTTATTATGGTACATCATCAACAACTGGCATCACTAGCACATCTGGCACTACCAGTGGCTCATCTAGTTCGCCAACTAAATCAGTTTCAGGATCTTCATCTGGAGCAACAACTACCCAAAAAGTTAATGGGACTACCGTTACTTATGTTAACGGGAATCCAGTTTCTAGTGGTAGTATAACAACCTCAGCAAGTGGGGTTTTAAGTCCAACCGAGACCAATCTTCCAAAAACTAACGCTCCTATTGTTGGCGGAATTGCCACTTCCAATGACGGTTATTGGCTACAGGGTGCTGATGGTGGAATTTTTAGCGAAGGATCTGCTCATTATTATGGATCAATGGGCGGTAAAAGTCTT
>DAHXLD010000006.1 GCA_027371845.1 Candidatus Saccharimonadota bacterium | reverse complement strand
CAACAACAGCATTAATGCATTCAATTTTTTTATTATATTCTTTAACATAAGTACATTTTATAGAACGATCTTTATTGTCATTGTTTAAGCTAATTATATACTGGTTAAGTTTAGATATAAATAGTAAAATTATATTTAATGGATAAACAAACGGTATTTTCAGGACTATCTGGTAATGAAATGTATTGTGCCTATCTTTTAGGCTATTCTCCGGGCGATCTAATTGTTGGTAATAGTGTCTTTTCGATGGGGTATATTGGTTCAATTCGAACTAATTTGAGAACTGCGGTCGGGGGAGAAATAGCCGCAGTAACTAATATGATAGCTGAGGGAAGAAACCTTTCTATGCAAAGATTTGATCAAGAACTAATTAAGTTTAACGGTTCAGGAGCTAGTGGGGTTAAAAGTAAGTTAATCTTTCATCCTGGGCATACTGAGTTTTTAACAATTGGATCTGCTATTAAGGATAACTTGAACAGGGGCATTAATGTTTTTACTTCATCAGCCGATACTCAAGAGCTTTTTTGTCAATGGGACTCTGGTTATCAGCCGATAAGTTTTGTTTTTGGCAATGTTGCTTATTCTATCGGGATTGCTAAAGCTTTTCTAGGAGGACTAAAAAGTTTAGTTAAAGGAGAGGTTAAGCAATATAGCGATATTTTTAATACAACCAGAAATCTAGCATTATCTAGAATTATTGAAGAAGCTAAAGCTAAGGGAGCTAACAGTGTTGTTGGAATTAATACTGAGATTATTCCTTTTCAAGAAATTGGGGTTCAAGAGATGGTTATGATAGGTACCGCCTCATACAATCCTCAAATCAATAGTTTAGTTAATTTAGTCGGCGGTATTACAACCAGCGACTTAACGGCTGAAGAAACATGGAACGTAGCTAAACTCGGCTATGCCCCAATTAAATTATTACTTGGCACTTCTATCTACTCCCTAGGGTTTGCTGGGGGTATAAAGGCTACTTTATCAAATCTCGTAAAAGGCGAGATTAAAACTTTAACAGATTTGATATATGGAGCCAGAGAGAAGTCTATTGATAAGCTTCGAGATCAAGCTCAAGAAATCGGGGCAGATGATGTGCTCGGAATTAAAAACTATATCACAGATCTAGGAAATGGTTTATTAGAATTTTTATCAATTGGAACGGCTGTTAAAAAAATTGACGGGATTAGAACTCATTCCGAACAACTCCCCCCTCAAGCTATTATTAAAGATAAAGAAACATATATTGATATGACTGGAGACAATGGGCTTAATTTCGATAACAAAGTAAAAAGCTAAATTTGTTTGTTTACTCGACTTAATTAAAGTATAATTACCTCTGTTACTTTAATATTGGCGGAAGTAGCTCAGTTGGTTAGAGCGCTGGATTGTGGCTCCGGAGGCCGTGGGTTCAAGTCCCATCTTTCGCCCCATTAAAAAATATTACAATGTTAAAAAAAGTTTTTAAATTCATCCTACAATATAAACTCTTTTCAATAGCTTTATTAGGAGTAATAGTGGCTGTTGTTTTATGGTTTTTAAACCTTAAAACCATTTCAGATATTGTCTTAGCTACAATATCAGTTATTGAATTAATCCCTATTCTTAAGGATATGTACGAGGACATTAGAAACGGTACTTATGGGATAGATATTCTAGCAGCTACCGCTATTGGAGCGTCTGTTTTACTCCATCAATACTGGGCCGCCATTATAGTTGTTATAATGCTCACCGGAGGCGAATCTTTAGATGAATTTGCAAATCATAGAGCTAGATCAGAATTGGACACCTTACTAAAGAATTCTCCCAAAAAAGCTCACTTGTTAAGATCGGGGAAAATTATTGACGTGAAGGCCGATAGTCTTAAGATTGGAGATAAGTTTGTTGTTAAACCGGGCGAGATTGTTCCTGTTGATGGAATTGTAATTGACGGAAATTCTAGTTTTAATGAAGCTAGTTTGACTGGAGAAAGCACTCCGGTATATAAAAACCCTAAAGATCAAATATTAAGTGGTTCGGTTAATCTAGAGGGGCTAATTACCGCTCAAGCTAGTGCTAGCGCCGAAGATAGTCAATACCAACAAATAATAAAACTGGTTGAATCAGCCGCCGCATCACAATCACCTTTTGTAAGATTAGCTGATCGCTATAGTATACCTTTTACTGTCATGGCTTACCTTATAGCTGGCGCAGTTTGGTATTTAACGGGGCAACCTATCAGATTTCTAGAAGTCATTATTGTGGCGACCCCTTGTCCGTTACTTTTAGCGGCTCCGATCGCTTTAGTTTCTGGGATGAGTTTAGCCTCTAGACATGGGGTTATCGTAAAGACCGGGGCAGCTTTAGAAAAACTAGCTGAGGCTAAAACCATAGCTTTCGATAAAACAGGAACCTTGACTCATGGGGAACTTGAAGTTGATGATGTGATTGCAACCAATCATACCAATCAAAAAGAATTAGCTACTCTGGCTGCTAGCTTAGAACAATTCTCTAGTCACATAGTGGCTAAATCCATCGTGAATTACACCAAGAAAAAAAACTTTAAACTATTAAAAGTTAAAAATTTAAAAGAAGAAGCTGGGATGGGTTTAATAGCTAACTTAAGAGGAGACAGGATTATTGTAGGACGTTTTGATCTATTAAAAAGAGAAGGTATAAGTGTTCCCAATAATTTTGAGAAATTAACTACAGTTAGTAAAACAAGTGTTTTTGTATCAAGAAATGACCAATTACTAGGATACATAACCCTGAACGATGAGATAAGAAAAGAAGCTAAAAAAACTGTTACTGAATTGATGAGACTCGGAATTAAACATGTTCTTATGGTTACTGGGGATAATGCCAAAATTGCTAAAACTATTGCTTCTAAGATTGCTATTAAAGAGGTTGTGGCGGAAGCATTACCGGCCGATAAATTAAGAGTTATTGAAAATGTAAAAAATAAGCCTGTAGTCTTTGTTGGAGACGGAGTAAACGATGCCCCAGTATTGACGGCCTCAGACGTTGGAATTGCTTTGGGGGCAAAAGGATCAACCGCCGCTAGCGAATCAGCTGATATGGTTATAATGCAGGATGATATTACTAAAGTAGTTGAAGCTTATAAAATATCCCTTCATACTTTTAAGATAGCGAGACAAAGTATATTAACCGGAATAGCGTTGAGCCTAATTTTAATGTTAATATTTGCCAGCGGTAAGTTTATGCCCGTTTATGGAGCCGTCATTCAAGAAGTGGTTGATGTTGTTGTTATATTTAACGCTTTAAGAGCCCATAAATTAAAGAATATTTAAAAGAACCGTATACATAAACGGAACCGTCAAATTGTCTAACCCTCCGACCGAAACGTTTTCTAAAACGGTTGATACTATCGGTAAAACAATTAAAACAGTAGCTGGTTGAGATTGACCTTTACTAAAGATAAGATAAACGATTGTTAATAAAAATGAAATTATATAAAAGGTTAAAGAGCCAATTACGCTTTTATTGTGCCCGAATATCTTGTATCTTTTACCAATTAAAACGGTTGAGCCGATGACGGCCGCTAATCCGTCAGCAAGGCTCATCTGAAGTATCGCCACCATATAAACCCATTTATTACTACTCATAACACTAACTAATCCAACCGAGATCCCAAAGTATAGTTCACCCCACGTAGTTCTTCCAACCGAATGAATACTTTTAAATAAATCTATTTTGCGAGAGATTAAAACCACCACTATAAAAGCAAGGCTTATTAGTTGGATATCTGACCAAGGTAAATAAAATGGCCAAAAAGCCACAAAACTTCCAACCACAATATGGACAAATTTACGACTCAATTCTGAATGACGCTTCTTAACTCTCCAGTGAAATTCGTTGAAAAGTAAAATTGCCAGGACAATTAAGAGAGTAATTATTAATTTCATTTATTTATACCTTTTTTATTAATTTTATCTTATAATAAATAACTATGGATAAAAAAGAAACAACAAAAAACTCTAATAGGATTTATTTAATATTGTTTATTATTGGTTTGATACTACTAATACCGTCGGCTCTTATTTCACATATGCATCAACTAAAAGGATTCGAAGCTAGAATTTTCTACGACATCAATAATTTACCTGGATCTTTTAGGCTACCGGCTCTTTGGATTACAGAAGGATTGGGAGCTGCTTATCCAATAGCCCTGTGTATCTTAATTCCTTTAGCTTTTAAATATTTTAGACTGGCCTGGCGATTCTTTATTGTTGTAGGAGGCTCTGGGGTGGTCATGGAAATAGCTAAATATCTTGTCAAGGAACCGCGTCCGGTTGTTTTGTTAAAGGGTCATCTTCACGAGAGGGCTATCGAAACTGGATTAAATAGTTTCCCGTCGGGTCATCAAACCGTAGCAACAGCTATGGCACTTACTCTTTGGATTATTCTTCCAAATAAATGGAAATGGATTTCAATAATATGGATATTGATTGTAGGCTTTTCTAGAATCTATCTTGGAGTACACACTCCTTTGGATATTGTTGGAGGATTTGCTATAGGATTAATGGCTATAAGCTTTGTTAATCTTCTTCCAAGTAGCCTTAAACAAAAGTTAAGGCTGGAAGGAAATAAGAAATACTTATTACAAAAAGGCTGGTAATTTAACGAACTTTTCTCTTATTAATAAATCTATAGATTATATAAATAACTATTAGAACTCCAACACCAATACTAAACATTAGCTGGTATTTTAAAAATAGATTGATATGTTGACCAGCAAAATACCCTATAAGCGACCACAGAATTACCCAAAGACTGGCTCCTATTGAGTTAAAGATTAGAAACTTTTTCCAAGTCATATCACTTAGACCGGCTATTATTCCATTAACTTGTCTTAAGCCTTCAACGAATCTAGCTAGAGTAACTATTTTACCTCCGTGTTTATTAAAAAAGTTCTCAGCTTTTTCTAGTTTTTCTTTAGTTATAAATAAATATTTACCAAACTTTAAGACTAATGGATGACCCCCAAAATAGCCAATCGCATATCCTATATTATCACCGATAATAGCACCAAGGACGGCAATAATAATGACTATAAATATATTCAAATCTCCTAACCCAGAAAAAAAGGCGGCAGCGATTAAAGTTGTTTCTCCTGGAGAAGGTACACCAAAGTCTTCTAACAATATTAATCCGAATACAGCTAAATAACCATACTGCTTTATGGCTGGAGCTACTAATTGTATTGTTGATGGTATGTGTTCGGTTGGTACGTTCATATGATGTGGTCGGGGATAGAGGACTTGAACCTCCGACCTCCGCGTCCCGAACGCGGCGCGCTAGCCAACTGCGCCAATCCCCGAATTAGATACATTAAGTATAATACATATCTTGAGAGGATTATATTAGGTTTAGAAATAAAACCCTTTAAGCTGATCTACAAATTTCGTTTCTAGCGGTCGCTGCAAAAGCCGGAACACCTAGATTAGGCGCACACACTTGAGAACTATTTGAGGAAGTCTGAGATTCGGCACTAACGGATATAGAATCTGGATAACAAACTACCTTTAGCGTGTGTTCGTAAGCACCAATGCCCTGATTAGGGCCAAAAGCGCCTAAGTCAGGCCCACAGTTTTGACCATGTGTGATATAAGTTGGAGCTTCTGGATTTTTTTTGTTTTGCGCTGATTGTGCTGATCCTGGCTTCCCAATTCCTATAAGTGTCGCAGCGCCTAAGCTTCCAGCTAAAATAACTTTTAATATATCGGATTTGTTGAACTTTGGGGTTTCCATAAGATCTCCTTAAGTAGAACAATAATACCATTAATTCTGCATTTAGTCAATGGATTTAAAGTATTAATAATTATCCTCTTTATTTAAAATGGATTATTTAATTTATATCTTTTATTGATCTGATTATTTGGCCGTAATCGGATGGGAGATAACAGACAAAGCTATCAGTACTACATAAAACTCTAGGGGCCAAATAATAAATATCCATAAAATGAAGAGAATGATTCCTCCAGCGAATGTACCAT
Organism: Candidatus Saccharimonadota bacterium; assembly: GCA_027371845.1. Lineage (GTDB taxonomy): Bacteria > Patescibacteriota > Saccharimonadia > Saccharimonadales > UBA4665 > JAJZMH01. Next base: position 18,665 of record DAHXLD010000006.1, on the reverse strand, counting down.
CTGTTTTCTTTAATAAAGTGCCGTCTGATGCTTTTTGTTTACCGCTTACAAGTAAGATCCAGTCAACAAATGTCCAGATTCCAAGTCCCCCTAAAGTAACTACTGATACTAAAAGTTTCAGAAACCCGGTACCAACTTTTCCTATATAGAATCTGTTTACCCCAAAACCTCCTAAGAAAAAATTAAGAACACAGGCAACCATGAAAGACTTATTACCTACTACTAAATTATTTTTTTGATTAAGGTTGTTTTGTTGATTATTAACTAAATTGGAGTTGTTTAATATTTGAGGGTTAATAGTTTGATTATTAGGGTTCATTTTTATTCCTTTGTTTATGTTTACTACGTAATAAACTATACATAATAATTTATATAATCAACAAAATATTTATTTATTTAATGGTCGGGGATAGAGGACTCGAACCTCCGACCTCCGCGTCCCAAACGCGGCGCGCTAGCCAACTGCGCCAATCCCCGATATATAGTTCATTGTATTTTATATTAAGAATACCCCTTAAGTAAAGGTCTAGGAAGTTAATCTAATTTGCTTAATGCTATTGGCTAGACCGGTTTTAATATTAAAGTCTATTAAAACAGCATTAAATTGAAGATCATCTTCTTTTATTAATTCATTTTTTAACTTAGATCCGTTAAGCCACCTATCGATAGCGATGTCGAGTTTTACTCCAAGTGAAGAATTTAGTGAACCATTCATACCAACATCAGATATATGAGCTGTTTTATTAAAAAGAATTCGAGCATCATTTGAAGGAACGTGCCAATGATCTCCTATAACTGCGGTCACTCGACCATCCAGATAGTGTCCTATCACCACTTTTTCGCTTGAATAATCTCCATGAAAATTGACTATCGTAGCAATTTTAGGTGTATTTTTTTCTTTTTCTAAAATATCATCTGCAGTCTTTAATGGATTTTTAAAATCTATTTTTAAATCACGTCCAACTATTTTACCCAACAAACTAATGATTAATACTTGCCCGAATTTAGTATTAAGATATTTATATTCAAGACCTTGATAATTACTTGGATAATTTGCAGGTCTAATAATTGGCTCATTTGGGTCGTTTAAATAGGAATAAATTTCGGGATTAAATAAAGTCCAGTTGCCGCCAGTAAAAAAGTTGATTCCGAGATTCTTAAGTTCTAAATATTTTAAAACCGATACACCTTTCCCGTTATCAACATTCTCGGCTTGAGCTATAACAAAATCGACTTGATGTTTTTTTATTAAATCTTTTAAATAGCTTTTTACAGATCTAACTCCTAGATCTCCCATTATATCTCCTAGATATAAAAACTTCATGGCTTTATTGTCTGACTATAGATCTTATTTAGCAAATTCTACGGCTCTAGTCTCTCGGATAACATTAACCTTAATCGTACCCGGATATTGCATTGTAGATTCGATCTTGGTAGCGATGTCTCTAGCTAATTTAATCGCTGATAAATCATCAATTTCGCCGGGCTTAACGAAGATTCTAACTTCTCGACCAGCACTAATAGCATAAGACTTTTCAATTCCCTTAAAACTATTGGCAACATTTTCAAGATCTTTCATTCTTTCTACAAAGTTTTCGGCACTAATGTTTCTAGCGCCCGGTCTTGATGCACTAATGGCATCAACTACTCTAATTATTAAAGCTTCGGTGCTAGTTGCTTCCATGTCATCATGATGTTGTTCAGCCGCTAAAGCTACTTCTTCTGGGGCACCATATTTCCTTAGTATTTCCCCAGAAATATGATGATGCTTACCTTCCATCTTATGGGTTAGGGCTTTTCCTAAATCGTGTACTAAAGCGGAGTATTTAGTTATTTTAACGTTTGCGCCCACTTCTTCGGCTATAATGCCTGCAAGATGAGCCATTTCCGTACTATGTTTAAGAACATTTTGACCATAACTAGTACGATATTTAAGCTCTCCTAATAAATGTAGTATTTCTTTAGGTATCCCAATAACACCAACCTCTCTGGCGGCATCTTCTCCGGCTCTAACAACATCTTTTTCAACATTCTTTTGAGCCTTTTCAACAACTTCTTCTATTCTTCCCGGATGAATCCGACCATCCTTCATAAGCATTTCAATGGTTTGTCTTGCAACTTCTCTTCGAACCGGATCAAAACTACTTAGAACAATATATCCTGGAGTGTCGTCTACCATAATGTCTACTCCAGTGGCCTTTTGAAGAGCTTGAATGTTTCGTCCTTCTTTACCGATAATTCGACCTTTCATTTCCTCATCTTCTAGTTTTACCGAAGTAATAGTTCTTTCAGCCGTTACTTCAGACGACATTCTCTCCATAGCGGTTGTAATAATTAATCCAGCCTGTTCTTCGGCGTTTTCTCTGGCTTCATTTTGTAATTTAGAAATTAAACCAGTCAAATCGTGACGAATATCTCTTTCGGTCATCTCCATTAATTTTTGAGCGGCATCAGCTTTGGTTAGCTTAGCTATTTTCTCTAACTTTTCTTGTTGTTTAACACGAATTTCTCGTATCTCATTTTTGAGTTTCTCGATATCATCTTCGCTAGCTCTAATCTTTTCTGATCTTTTATCCAAATCATCAAGTTTTTTATCTAAATTCTCTTCTCTAGTAACTAAACGTTGTTCAATTTCTTGAAGCTCTTTTCTTCTTGAATGTTCTTCTTTCTTAGACTCTTCAACGGATCTATTGGCTTCTTCTTTGGCTTCTTCAACGAGCTTAACTGCCTCTTTCTTGGCCTTTTCTAATTCTTTTTTAGCCCCTTCCTCAGCCGAGCCCATTCTTTTTTTTGATATAACACTATTGGTTCCAAAACCAATAACAAGTCCCACTAAAGCTAGTACGACACTTAACATATGACCTCCTCGATAAACAGGCTTCCACTAACAAATCGCTATCACTTCTCTATTGTTGGCTAAAAACCTGATATTCTATAAATTAAAACTAAACTTAGGATTATTCGTCTTTAAAAGAATTTAACGATATTTTCCTTAAAATTAATATACAGCTATAAGTTCAATATGGCAATTATTTTATAGGAGCAGTGGTTTTAACTTCAGCCCCATAAAATGGAATGATCATTTTTTCATTTACGTGATCAACGAGTCTTTGATTACCCTTCTTAATCCAGTCTTTTCCGATAGAACCAACTATCGCTATTTTTAAGGAATAAGCTAGAGCGTTCACTAAAGACGCACCTATTCGAAGACCAGTAAAGCTACCGGGGCCCTTAAAACAATTAATGCCGTCGATATCTTTAAGACTTAACGATTCTTTTTTTAAAAACTTTTCTATTTCTGTGTGCAAGACCTCCGACAATTGATTATTGGTAGTGATATTCATAATAGAGATCTGTTTCAAATCTTGGTATAGACCTAACTCAAGCTCATTGGTAGAAGTGTTTAAAACCAATATGTTCATAATTCTTAGTCCTTTACTAAATAGTTTAATTTATTAGGGTAAAATAACTCAATATTTCGAAGACCTTCCCCAACAATATTTATAACTATTTTTAAATGATTTTTAGGCAATAATTTTAAGACACTTTCCGGCCATTCTACGATAACTACTGATTTTTGTTTAGTATCTAAAATCTCTTGAAGCTCTAAAGAGATAATTCCAGGGTCAACAAGTCTATAAAAATCAAAGTGATATATTTTAAAGTTTTTAGCTTGATATTCATTACATATTGTAAAACTAGGGCTTGAAACTAAATCAGAGCTTTCAGCCCCGTTTACTATGTATTTAGTAAGGGTCGTTTTTCCTCCTCCTAAATCACTAACTAATTCAAATACTTCACCACCCTTTAATTTTTGACCTAATTTTTGACCAAATTCTGAAAAATGTTTTAAGTCTAATTTGTTTAATTTAAGCTCGTTCATGTTTTATTTATACTAAATAGATCAATATGAATTAGCAAGAAAAACAATTAAAGATATAATTATAAATATGCTTGTTTTAAGTAATGGTTTGATTTCAAAAGAAGTTTTGTCTCTTAGAGCTACGGCCCCAGTGGCAAACGTTATTGGCGTTATTATAAATCCCAACAATTTAAGAATAGAGGGTTTTTACTGTAAGGAATATTATTCTAATCAAAATGTTATCCTACTAACTCAGGATATAAGAGAGATCATAGACAATGGTTACATTGTTAACGATCGAGAAGTTTTAATGGATTCAGAAGATTTAATTAGACTTAAGGGAATTATTGACATTAAGTTTGATTTAATTAATAAACGCGTTGAAACCGTTTCAAAAGAAAAAATTGGAAAAGTTAGCGATTACGTGGTTGATCTTAATTCAATGTATATTCAAAAGTTACATGTTAATAAACCCATTTATAAACATTTAAATAATAATAGTTTAATAATAGACAGGTCTCAGATTAATGAGATCACTCCCTCTAGAATTATTATTAATGATTTATTAAACCCCGGTCTTGCTGAAGCTGGGGCACTAGTCTAAATCAGATATTTTAAGCGCTTCTTTAACGTCTTGATAATTAAACCCAACCCTAACCAGGTACTGCATTAATTTTAAATTGTCTTGATATCTAGAGACTTGCCTCTTCTGTTTAATAATTTTTTTAAGATTATCTAAATCGCTAATCTGGTCATTATTAAAGGAGTGTTCAATAATATCCATAGCAATTTGTTTCTTCTTAAGTTCATACATTATTTTTCTTTTGGAGTATAAAGATAAAGAAGTATGGTCGTGAATATAGCTTTTAACATAATGATCGTCATTAATGAGATCTAGCTCTTTAAGTCGATTCATGATTTTATTAATCAATACCTCATCGGCCCCCTTTTTCTTAAGATAGTTTTTAGTTTCGTGTTCAGTTTTTAATCGTTTGCTTACGTATCTTAAGGCCAGATTCATAAACTTATGTTTATTGTTAATGTTTTTTATTTCTTCTAACTCTTGGGGTGTTATTTCTTGATTAGGCACTAGACCAACGTCTAATATTACTTCAGCTTTTAAGGTCATCTCTAATCTATCGTCAATAAAAACAGCAAATTGATCGTTTTGGCCAATTTTTACGATTTTAGTTATTCGCATTGGGAATTAAGACTTAAACCTCTTCTTTGGCAAAAATTTTCTTAATCAGTTCATCCAGTACTTTTGGATTTTGATCAAGATATTTTTTAGTAGCTTCTCTTCCTTGACCAATTTTTTCACCTTTATATGAATACCAGGCTCCTGATTTATCAACAATGTTTAAATTACTTGCAAGGTCTAAAACATCACCCGATCGTGAGATTCCTTCTTTATACATGATATCGAATTCGGCCTCTTTAAAAGGCGGTGCTATTTTATTCTTAACTATTTTAACTTTAGTTCGGTTTCCAACAACATTGTCTCCCTGTTTAATTTGACCGATTTTTCTTATATCCATTCTGACTGAAGCGTAAAACTTTAAGGCATTGCCGCCGGTAGTAGTTTCGGGATTGCCGAACATGACTCCGATTTTCATTCTAATTTGATTAATAAATATAACCGTTGATTTTGATCTATTAATAACTCCTGTTAGCTTTCTTAAGGCTTGACTCATTAATCTAGCTTGTAAGCCCGGAAGAGAATCCCCCATGTCCCCTTCAATTTCAGCTCTCGGAACAAGGGCGGCAACAGAGTCTATCACGATAACATCAACAGCATTAGATCTTACCAAAGTTTCTGCTATTTCAAGGGCTTGTTCGCCGTTATCGGGCTGGCTTAAAAGAAGATTCTCGGTATCTACCCCGATTCGTTTGGCATATTCTGGATCAAGGGCATGTTCAGCATCTATAAAAGCGGCTGTACCGCCTTTTTTTTGAATTTCAGCGATAGCATGCAAAGTTAGAGTAGTCTTTCCAGAGCTTTCTGGACCATAAACCTCAACAATTCTTCCTCTCGGTAATCCACCGCCTAGAGCTAGATCAAGCGAAATTGATCCACTTGGAAAACATTCAACTTTAGTGTGAGTAGATTCCCCAAGCTTCATAATTGATCCTTTTCCAAACTGTTTTTCAATTTGATCAAGCGCTAAACCTAGGGCTTTATTTTTATCTGCATTTTCATTAGCATTAGACATAATTAATTACCTCCATCATAATCGTAGTATTTACTATACCTTATAGATGCTATTAGATAAAATCTATCTTGATACAATTTAATGAATCTTAAAAAATAGCTATTTTATAGAGTAGCTTAAATCTGCTATTATTAAATAAATATGAGTGGGCAAACTAAAAAGAAAAAAGAGACTTAAATGCGAATACCAGATAATTTGGTTGAGAAGTTATTACTGGAAAGTGGAAAGGTTAAACAAGATCAAGTTAAGGCTCTTCGCGAACAAGAAGAAAAAGAGAAAAAGCCACTTCAAGATCTTTCTATAAGAAATAATATTATATCTGAAAAAGAATTAACAAAACTTTATGCCGACAAGATTGAAGTGCCTTTTATTGAGTTAAATGGTAAAGAAATAAAAACTGATTTACTTAAAAAACTCCCAGAGAGAATAGCAAGACAATATAACGCTATTGTTTTTGATTCTGACGAGAGTGGTAATGTCTCGGTAGTCATGGAAGATCCTGATGATATCCAGGCTTTAAACTTTTTAAGAAAACAATTGGGAAGTAATATTAAAGTTTTTATATCCACTTCTACCCTTATAAGAACGGCTCTAGATCAATATAGAGATAATATCGGGGGTGAATTAACAAAAGTAATCGAAAGCGAAAAGACTGAAGAGGACGAAGAAGAAGCCGAAAAAGAAACAGATATTGCTGAAGATTCGCCGGTAGCCCAGTCTGTTAATTTAATTCTTGAATATGCCATCAAACAAGGAGCCAGTGACGTTCATATTGAACCTCGAGAAGATATGGTTGTTATTAGATATCGAGTTGACGGAATTCTAAGAGAAGCTAATAAGTTACCTCGGAAAATTCTTAATTCTTTAATAAGTAGGATCAAAATTTTAAGTAACATGAAAATTGATGAACATCGAGCCCCTCAAGATGGACGCTTTAAAGTTGAGGTTGGTGGACTAGTCTATGCTCTAAGAGTTTCTACTTTGCCAATTCTAGATGGAGAAAAAGTTGTTATAAGAATCCTCAACGAGTCTTCAAAAGCAGCCGACTTTAACGAATTAGGTTTTTGGGGTAAGGCTCTAGAACAACTCAACGAGGCCATTATTCAACCTCACGGCATGGTACTTGTTACGGGACCAACCGGTTCTGGAAAATCAACAACTCTTTTTAGTGTGTTAAGTAAATTAAATACCCCGAATGTAAACATCTCAACCGTTGAAGACCCTGTTGAATATCATATCGTAGGAGCTAATCAAACTCAGGTTAATCCAACTGCTGGAATGACATTCTCAAATGGTTTACGAGCACTTTTAAGGCAAGATCCGAATATAATAATGGTAGGAGAAATCAGAGATCGAGAAACAGCTGACTTAGCCATTCAAGCCGCACTAACTGGTCACTTGGTTTTTAGTACTCTTCATACAAATAATGCGGCTACTTGTCTTCCAAGACTCTTAGATATGGGAGTAGAACCTTTTCTAATTGCTTCAACTATTAGAATTGTAATCGCTCAAAGATTGGTTCGAAAACTATGCTCTAATTGTTCGATTACTATAAATCCAGACGAGAACACTTTAAAACGTTTATACGAAGCTTTTGGAATAAACAAAGATCTGCCCATAAAAAAACTTAATGATCTTGAAGAAATGGCTCAAAAGGACAATGTTAACCCGGCTTCAGCTAAAAATGGAAATGATTTAAGTACAAGCGCTAATTCAGTAACTAGACTCTTTAAAGCTAAGGAAGATGGCTGTGAAGTTTGTAATAATACTGGCTACAAGGGTAGAATTGGAATATATGAAGTTTTACCCAGTACCGAGGGTTTGCAACATATGATAATCTCCAACAGTACATCTGAAGACATTGAAAAAAACGGTATCCAAAACGACAATATGATAACCATGAAAATAGACGGATTGATTAAATCATTAAGAGGACAAACAACCATTGAAGAAGTTATAAGGGTAACATCAACAGATTAATATGAAATTTTCGTATAAAGCTACCAATAAAGAAGGACACACGATTACGGGTATCGTTGACGCCAATAGTCAACAAGCTGTTGTGGGATTATTAAAAAAGCAAGGTTATCAGCCGATTGTAATTAGTTCTGAAAGGAAAAAAATAAACATCAATCTCTGGGGAAATAAAAAAGTAAAACTTCAAGATTTAGTTGTTTTTTCCAGACAGCTCGCCACCATGGTTGGGGCCGGAGTGCCGTTGGTTAGATCGCTTTCTTCACTTCAAAGTGACACCGAAAGTCTATACTTAAGAGAAATATTAACTTCCATAACAAAGGATGTTGAGAGTGGCATGCAACTAGCTGATGCCTTTTCTAAATTTCCTAAGGTCTTTGATGAGATTTTTGTGAGCATGATTAGAGCCGGAGAAGAAGGTGGTATTTTAGACGATATTCTAAAAAGGCTAGCTTCCATGAAAGAGATAGAGGCTTCTATCCGGAAGAAGATATTTTCAGCAATGATGTATCCAGTGGTTATTCTTTGTGTCACAATTGTAGCTTTTTTCGGAATTGTATTGTTTATTATGCCCAAAATAAGTCAACTCTTTACCCAGTTGGGTGGCCCTCATGCTAAATTACCTATATATGCTCAATTTGTGTTTGGATCAGGAACTTTTCTCTTAAGTCACTCTGTTATTGGACTAGTTCCTCTTATAAATTCTGTTCCGGTTATATCTAAACTTCCTAATATATTCTTATTTACAATTATTATTGGTGTCATTGTTATATTTCTAATTAGATACATTCATACCCCGAAAGGGAGGTTCTGGTTTGATGGGATTATGCTTAAAGTCCCCGTTATTAAAACAATTGTCTCAAAGCTTGCTATAGCCAGGTTTGCCAGAACTTTTTCTTCCTTAATGGGAGCGGGTGTTAATGTTCTTGATGCCCTTGAAACAACTCAAACGGCGATTGGAAATAAAGTAATTGAAGCTGAATTAAAATATGCAGCTAAAGAAGTTCAAAATGGAAAACAATTAAGTGAACCAATAAGTCAAAGTAAGCATTTCCCTCCGATTGTATCGCAGATGTTAATGGTTGGAGAAGAAACTGGTCAAATAGATGCTGTCTTGCCCAAAATAGCTGATTTTTACGAAGAAGAGGTTGGGGTTACAATTGATGGCTTAGCTTCTATAATCGAGCCTATTATGATCGTACTACTTGGGGCAGGAGTTGGTCTAATTGCAGCTTCCATTATGGGTCCGATTGCCGATTTAACAAAGGTAGTCGGAAATAATTAAAAAGTACTTGATTTGATAATACTTATGGTTATAATAACTGTTATGAAAGCTAATGAACGTTAATAGCGATTTTTTAGCTCGCATAATTAACAATAAATAAAAATAACCATCACTTATAAGGAGGGTGGGACCTTATGATAAGAATAAAAAATAGACAAAAAGGTTTCACAATCATCGAACTTTTGATTGTGATTGTCGTTATTGGTATCTTGGCAGCAATTGTCATTACAACCTATAGCGGTATTCAAGCTAAGGCGCGAAATGCTGTTCGTCAAACAGACATACAAGCTATTCAGACTCAGCTAGAGGCATACTATAGCCAAAATGGACATTATCCGTCCAATGCTGATTTAAACTCAGCAGCTTGGAGACAGACTAACATGCCTAGTCTTGATCCTAATGCTCTAATTGATCCTTCTAGTGGTAGTACCGTTAGTAACGTTGTCGTAGCCGACAATGCAACCGGTCAAGCTAAAGAGTATTCCTACTACCCAGTAGATAGCACCGGCTCATCAGCTAACTGTGAAACCACAGATACGACATGTTCCGCATATACTCTAACAGCTACCTATGAAGGTACTGTCAACGGACAAAGCACCTACGTTAAGCAAAATCTTGACTAGGTTAGCTTGAGTTTAAAGATTAAACCCTTGTTCTTAAAAATAAGGGTTTTTCTTTTTTGTTTGATATACTATTAAAGTATTGATGCTTGATGGGCAGCACACGAGATGAATAAAAACAAATTACCATTATTCTTTAACGACAAACCAATATTTGGTATGGACATAGGTCATACCTCACTGAAGGTGATGCAGTCGACTTTTGGAGATCCTAAAAATAACACTAATAAGCCTAGAGTAACAGGATATGGTGCAACCTCTTTTGATGGATCGGCTATTAAAGATGGTGTTATTGTTAAGCCTAGTGTTATTGCCGATGCTGCTTTAAAAATGTTTTCTGAAAATTTAGTCGGAGACATTACTACCAACAGATGCGTCATGGCTATTCCGGCTTATAGAATATTTACTAGATACTTAAAGTTACCGAAGCTTAAAGAGAATGAAATTGCTGATGCTACAAGGCTAGAAGTTGAGCAATATATTCCCATGCCCCTCGAAGAACTTTATACCGACTATGAAGTCACAAAAACCACCAAAGACGGGACTGAAGTATTCTTTGTGGCGGTGCCGAAAGATATAATTGACTCCTACTTGCAATTAAGTAGTGTAATGGGCATTGAGCCTCTTTTAATTGAACCTACTCTGAGTTCTTCTGGTAGACTTTTTTCCTTTGATAAAAACAATAATATTCCATCGGTTATTATAGATTTTGGCTCTAAGTCCTCTGACATGAGTATATTTGTAGATCGAATTCTGGCAACCGGGACAGTTGATTCTGGAGGGGATACTTTTACCGAAAAAATCTCGAAAGCTTTAAATATTAGTTTAATTGAAGCTAAAATAGTTAAAAATAAATACGGTCTTGGAGTTAGTAAGAAACAAAAAGAGATTATTGAGACTTTAGCGCCAGTCCTAGGCGAGATTATTAAAGAACTTCAAAGAATTATTAGATATTACGAAGAACAAGAAAGCTCAAAAGATGCTTCCATCCGACAAATCGTTACATTGGGAGGAGGAGCAAATATGCCAGGCTTAAATGATTATTTGACATCGAATTTAAGGCTCCCGGTTCGACATAGCGATCCTTGGCAATATTTTGAATTTAATAAGTTGCCAGTTCCTTCTGAAGAAGATAAACCAATGTACGCCACCGTAGCAGGATTAAGTATAATTAAACCAAAAGGAATCTTTAATTATGCTTAGTCTGCTTCCAGAAAAACATAAAAAAGCTTATAAGTACGCTAAGGCAAACGTTAAAATTAGTAAATGGATTGGAGTGTTTGTTATCACCATTCTAGGATTACTTGCAATCACAACTTATGGCTTAATTAATATGCAATCTTCAGCTAAGACTTACCAGGATCATATCGCTTTAATGAATAAAGTCTTAAGCCAAGAAAACTTAAAATCCACAAAAGCTAATGTGGTTAATATAAGTAATAGCTTAAGGTTAGCTGTCCAAGTATTGAGTCATGAAATACTATTTTCTAAGTTACTTCAACAAATTGGATCAGTTATGCCAAGTGGAGCTATCTTAACAAATCTTAACATAAACCAAATAAGTGGTGGACTTAATTTAACGGCCGCCACTACCAATTACCAATCAGCTACTCAAGTACAAGTTAATCTTAGCTCTCCTTCAAATGGTATTTTTAGCAAAGTAGACATTGTTAGTATAGATTGTTTAGGTCAAAGCACTGGCAGCGCTGCTGGACACCCCTGTTCTGTTAATCTAAGAGCATTATTCAATAATAACAATCAATTCTTATTCATAAATCAAGGAACAGCCAAATGAGCCCTAAGAAATTCCATATATTAATGATTATCTTAATTTTTATGGTTGCAGTAGCCTTTTTTGGAGTAGCATATTGGTCCAATAACCTGTTAATTGCTAAATCTAACTCCTTAGTTGCCTTTAAAGCTACTAACAACGGCTTGGAACAAGAGCAGGCTGGTCTTTTGCAGGATAAAAGAGACATTAAAAAATATCAAAGCTTATACGATATATCTAAATCAATTGTTCCCGAAAGTAAAGATCAAGCTCAAACCGTTAGACAAATCGTCAATTTAGCGACTCAAAATAACGTTACTCTGGCCTCAATAACCTTTCCTGGATCAAGTTTAGGTAACGGTTCCGGGAGTGTCTTGCACCCAACTACCCCTCTAAAAACTTCTTCACCTACGCCCGGTAGCAGTGTTGGTGTATCGTCATCTTCAAGTCCAGCTCTTTCACAACTTACTCCGGCAGCAAATATCCCAGGAGTTTATGAATTACCTATTACTATTCAAAGTAGTGGCAATACGGGCCAAGAAGCTACTTATCCTGAAATGATTGGTTTTCTAAAAGCTCTTGAGAATAACAGATTAACAGCTTTAGTAAATTCAATTAATATTACACCGGCTCAATATAATAACCAGTATTTCGTATTTACATTAAATATTAACATTTATATAAAGCCAGGAAATTAACATGGAAGAATCAAAAACATCATCATCTATCGCCGATTTAGAACTAGCTATTAAAAAGTATTTGGTATTAGTTGCAAGATATAAAATCATTTTATTTATTTTAGTAGTAGCGATTATATACGGATATATTTTGTATCAAATTAGTAGCTTAACCAATAAAACACCTTCGGCAAACGATGTTCAGGCTAATACTAGCCCGAGCAGCTTTATTCACATTAACACTACCGAGGCTCAAAAACTTACTTCATTAAAGAATAATAGCGTTAATGTTCAGACCCTATTTTCTCAAGCCCGTAATAATCCTTTTCAAGATTAATTATTTTTTTAAATGCTTTCGAGCTTTAGGAGTAACCTTCCGTCCCCTTGGGGTCCGTTCTAAAAATCCGATTTGCATTAAGTAAGGTTCTATAAAATCCTCGATCGTACTTTTCTCTTCGGCGGTAAGAGCCGATATAGTATCTAGCCCCACGGGGCCACCATCATAATTATCAATAATAGCATTTAGGAACATTCGATCAGCTGGCTCTAAGCCTATGTCATCAACCTCTAAAAGCTCTAGGGCTTTTAGGGTTATCGTCTGATCAATAACCCCATCCCCGTTAACGTCAGCGTAGTCTCTGATTCTCTTTAAAAGCCTGTTGGCAATTCGAGGCGTTAATCTAGACCTAGTGGCCAGTAATGATGGAGCCTTAGAGTCTATCTTAGAGTTAAGAATTCTAGAAGTTCTTTTAACAATAGCTTCGATTTCTTCAGGAGTATAAAATTCTAAACGATGCACGATTCCAAAACGATCTCTAAAGGGGGCCGAAAGAGCTCCAGCTCTAGTTGTTGCGCCAATAATAGTAAACTTTGGAAGATCAAGTCTTAAGGATCTAGCGCTTGGACCCTTACCTAGCATAATATCTAGTTTAAAATCTTCCATAGCCGAGAATAAAACCTCCTCAACATTACGATTAATTCGGTGGATTTCATCAATAAATAAAATGTCGTTATCTTTAAGATTAGTTAAGAGGCTAGCCAAATCTCCTGCTCGCTCGATTGCGGGGCCAGATGTAATTCGAATTTGAGCCCCCATTTCGTGAGCTATCACATTAGCCATTGTTGTTTTACCAAGACCGGGGGGACCGTATAGTAAAACGTGATCAAGAGCTTCATCCCTAAGTTTAGCGGCTTTAATAGCTAATTTTAAGTTTTGCTTAAGACGTTCTTGCCCTATATAACTTTTAAAATCTTGAGGCCTTAGAGTAACTTCAAATTCTATTTCGGCTTGATCTTGATCAGTTTGAGTAATTCTATCAATCATTTATTTATTCCTTAAGGAACCATAGTTGGATTCCAACAGGTCCTTAGATCTTTATTTAGTTTCCTAAGATGATTCATGTCCCGAGAATCAATCTCGAAATCGAACAAGCTAATGTTTTCTTGAATTCTAGATTCGTTCACAGACTTAGGAATAATTATAAGTCCAAGCTGCAATAAGAATTTAAGCATAATTTGAGTATAAGACTTGTTATAATTTTTGGATATTTTTAGAATTTCTTCATTGTCCATTGCTAAACCATGCGCTAATGGAGAATAGGCTTCAACTGTAATATTATTGTCGTCGCAGTATTTAATTAAGTCTGGCTGTTGCAAAAAAACATGAAGCTCAACTTGATTAATTGCGGGCGTAATGTTGGAATACCTTTTGAGATCCTCAAGATGCCGGATAGTATAATTACTAACCCCGATAGCTCTAGCTTTTTTTAAAGCGTAGTATTCTTCGAGGGCTATCCAGGATTTTTTTCGCAATATGCTAACTGGAAAATGTAAGAGCATTATATCTACATAAGGAGAGCCGATCTTATCTAAAGATTGATCAAAACTTTTTTTAACTTTCTTATAACCAAAGTTATTAACAGCTATCTTAGAGGTAATAAACAGATCTTCTCGCTTAAGATTAAGTGTTTTAATAGCTTCTTTAATAAATTGCTCGTTTTTATAAAACTGAGCACTATCGAAAAGACGATAACCGGCTTTATAGGCTGCTTCAAAGGCTTTAATAAAAGTATCTTGATCTTTAATCTGCCAAAGACCTAATCCAATTACCGGAATCCTTAAACCATTATTGAGAGTCTTGGTAGGTATAATCATGATTTGTCCTTTAGGGCTAATTTTATTTTTTGATCGGTTGGTAAACTTTTATCTATCTTGGAAAGTAATCTGGTGGCATCATCTTTAGAATAACCTAAAGCAACTAGAGCTAAACTGGCATCATCATCTTCAAAGTTAGATCGATGTAAAATGTCTTCTATGGCATTACCGTCACTTAATCCAACCTTATCTCTTAATTCGACTATGATTTGCTCAGCGGCTCGTCGACCCACTCCCTTAGCAGAAGTTAATTTTTGAACATCTCCTGTAGATATATAGTTTCTAATGTTGTTGGCCGAATCAATATTAAGAATTGATATAGCGGCTTTAGGCCCAATATTCTTAACGCTTAAAAGTAATTCGAATAAAGTCTTAGTAGTTTCGTTTAAAAAACCATAAAGATCATATAAGTCTTCTTTGATGACTTCATAAATAAATAGTTTAAGGCTTTGATCCTTGGTAATAGACTCAATATCTGAAACTGGAATATTAACTAAATAGCCAATGCCATTAACCTCGATTATTAGGTTATTTAAGTTTTTGGTAGTTACACTTCCCTTTAAGTAAGCAATCATTTATTACATTATATCAGTTTAACCTAAGAGATATTCATAGAATGGGTAATGGCCGCCGCTAAAGCATCAGCACAATCATCGGGTTTAGGAATCTCATTGAGCTTTAAGATAGTTCTAACCATTTCTTGAACTTGTTTTTTTTCAGCTCTCCCATATCCTGTTAAAGCTTGCTTAATTTGTAGTGGAGTATATTCATATATCTCAAGGTTGGCCTGACGACCACATAAAAGTACGATACCCCGTGCCTGAGAAACGCTCATAGCAGTTGTAACGTTTTGAGCAAAAAACAGTTTTTCGACCACCATAATATCTGGATTATTATCTTTGATAATACTACTAAGTTCTGAATAGATGGTCTCTAGC
This sequence comes from Candidatus Saccharimonadota bacterium, assembly GCA_027371845.1. GTDB lineage: Bacteria > Patescibacteriota > Saccharimonadia > Saccharimonadales > UBA4665 > JAJZMH01. Next base: position 3,171 of record DAHXLD010000006.1, on the reverse strand, counting down.
CTAATAGAATCTTCTTGCTTTACTGGTGTTTTAATAACCCCCGCATCAACCATTACTGAGTCCTTATAATTCAAGTAATCGATTACTCCAAAGCCTAGAATACCTGTACCTGGATCAATTCCTAAGATACGAACTTTAGTCATCGATTAAACTGTCAGCTATTTCAAAGTTAGTAAAAGTATTGCTGACATCATCTAAGTCATCAAGAGCGTCCATTAATCTCATGACTTTACCGGCCGTTTCTTTGTCTTTAATTTCGACCGTCGTATTGGGTACATAGGCTAATTCAACATCGGATATTTCGAATCCATTATCTTTAATGTCGTCACGTACTTTAGTTAAAGAGCTAGGGTCACAATAAACTAAAAACTCCCCGTTTTCTTCAACTACATCCTCAGCCCCTAGATCAAGAAGCTTTAAAAGGTTATCATCGCCAGATGACTTGACTCTAATAAGTCCTTGACGATTAAATTGAAATGCCACTGCCCCTTTTTCGGCCATACTCCCGCCATGCTTAGAAAAAGCTAATCTAACTTCAGGATATGTACGATTAAGATTATCTGTTGCCGCTTCGACTATAATGGCGGATCCTCCGGGACCATATCCCTCGTAAGTAACTTCTTGAAGTTGTTCGGCTGATTTATCTTTGACTCTGTCTATCGACCTTTGGATATTAGCCATAGGCATATTAGCCACTTTAGCTTTTTCAATCGCTAACCTTAAACTAAAATTTGTTTCAGGATCAGTTCCGTTTCGGGCGGCGATAGCGATATTATTACCAAGTTTAGTAAAGATTGCTCCCCTAGCTGCATCCTTAACCCCTTTTTGACGTTTAATGGTAGACCATTTTGAATGTCCGCTCAAAGTATTCTCCCTATCTTTCAAATTAAACTTTATTAATATTATATAACTTTAGATTTAATTTAATAAAAGTTAACTTACTATTTAAGTTTTTTTTTAGGAAATACCCAATACTTATACCAAAGCCAGCTCCAAAACGTAAAGAATATCGACGAAAAAAAGAATCCTATATAGGGAGTTATCCCTATATTCTTTAACTCCCAGATTATTAAATAATCTAATATGAATCCCACTATTTCAATAATAAGATATCTCCTTATGTGTTCCATTTCTTTGAGATGGATCACGTCTTTAAAAGTCCAAAATCTTTGTAAATAATAGTTTACGCTCCAACCAATTAGGTCGGCGAGCACCTTTGACCAAAGCCAAAATATATGAAAATAACCATAACTTATAGCAAAAGTTAGGTATCCTAACCAAAAATAAACTCCTCCAGTCAGCCAGTATTTTATAAACCGATTCATGTTACGATTATCTATCTTGATTTTATTTTACTTAAAATTGCTAAATTAAGCCAAGTTTAAACTTTAATTTATAGGAAAGTTTTAGGCGTCTATCCTCTCTAAAAACCAACGGACTAAAGCCAACCAGGAAGTTCTCCCCATGCTTTGATTGTGAGTCCGCTATCATCAACAAAACAAGGTCGATTAGTTTGCCAATAGGCTACCTCTGCCTTGATGCGTGCTACCTCACGGACATCAGAAACTTGAATTTCTGGGAGGTCTAGTTTTTGATGATCGATCTGTACACCCACAGTAAACGTTCGAATTCAGGTAGTTTATTTTTATTTCCGCAAATAAATATGGTTTCTGAATTACTCATAAATTTTTCTGGTTAGTCCCTAGTCTTATTGTCATCCCTTTTGAGTTTTTAATCAGCCCATAAACTTATGCCTTTTCTTCGAACCAACGGTTCACAACGATTATAAAATTAAAGCACTAAAATCTGAAGGCGAAATAATTTGAAGTGAATGTGTTTTAAAATCATCCGTGAACGCTTTAGGTAATCTAGCCTTTTTGACCCCCCATTTACATTCATAGGCAAAGAACTCTCCGGCTCTTTGTTGAATATAGTCTACTTCCGCGCCAACGTAGTTTCGCCAAAAGTAATCATTTATCGGTTCCGAAAGTGGCTGGGTCTGTTTACGTAATTCATTGATGCAGAAGTTCTCCCATAACGCTCCATTATCGATGCGTAAGCTGGTGCTATTTAGGTTTCCTATGAGATAGTTTCGAACACCCAGGTCAGTAAAATATACTTTGTTCTGTTTGCGGATACCATTGCGTGGGCTCTTAGACAGCGGCGATAGCCGATGAATGATAAAAGCCTTTTCCAATAAGTCCATCAGGCGCTTGACGGTTGCGACATCAATGCCTACTGTCCGAGAAAGCTCAGATAAGCTAACTTCTCCACCGGCCTGAAGTGCCAGTGCCTTTAAAAGTGAGACTAAAACAGCTTCGCTACGAATTACTCCATGACTTAATAAGTCTTTATAAAGATAATTAGAAGTCACGTCACCTAAGTAGCGAATAATGTCTTTAACCTCATGTAAGGCCACCACTGGATAGGAACCATATATAAGCAACGATTCTAAAAGTCGTTGTCGTTCGACCTGATTGTCGCTGAGTTCAGTGAGAGCAAGAGGCCACATCGTAAAGAAGTAAGCTCTGCCTGTCAATGGCTCATTGATAGCATTAGCGAGTTCGAAGCTAGAAGAACCAGTTGCAATAATTTTAAGGTTTGAAAACTTATCGGCCAGCAACTTCAAAGTAATGCCAATATTCTTGACCCGCTGAGCTTCATCAAAAATAACTATCTTGGCGTTGCCGATAAAAAGTTTAAGCTCGGTAGAAGTTTTGTCGGATAAAGCCTTCGCAATATCCGGTTCATCACAATTTAAGTAGCTATACTCTGAGTCAATTTCATTAGCCAAATGTCGAGCTAAGGTTGTCTTGCCAACCTGACGAGGACCATAGATAACTGCAATTTTATTGTCTGCCAAAGCCTGTTTTACGTATGGTTCGAGTAATCTTTTGATATAGGTCATATTTTAAATATAGCAAATTCGTAGAGTTATGTCAACGTATTTATATATAATTTGTTGACTTTGCTTCTCAAAATATTCAAACAAAATTAGTTGAAACGGATATAACCATATTAGAGGTCCTTCTGTAAAACTATCGCAACCAAACTTGTAGAAAATAAGAGGATATTTATAATTGGTCTATAAGAGGAGCTTTAACCATATAATTGACTATGACTGCCAATAAAGCCGAAAACAATAACAACATTGCCTTTTACCGTGTATAG
>DAHXLD010000005.1 GCA_027371845.1 Candidatus Saccharimonadota bacterium | reverse complement strand
TAGTTAGTATCGGAGGTTATGCAAATTTTTGGAACCTAACTTCTGCGGAGGGTTTGGAGGCTTTAGCTAGTATCGGAGGTTATGCAAGTTTTGGAAACCTAGCTTCGGCGGAGGGGTTGGAGACTTTAGTCAGTATCGGAGATTTTGCAGATTTTAGAAGCTTAACTTCTGCGGAGGGTTTGGAAACTTTAGCTAGCATCGGAGGTAATGCAGATTTTAGAAGCTTAACATCTGTGGAGGGGTTGGAGGCTTTAGTTAGCGTCGGGGGTAATGCATATTTTAGGAATTCAATCTCCAAGTAAGAGCTAAGGTCTTAACTGTTAATTAGATATACTGTTTAAATCTAACATATATCAAAGAAGGAACTCCAATAATAAGAGGCATGAAGAAGTTAATTAATCTAAATATTAACACTCCGGCAAGGGCGTATGGTAAGGCTACGCCATAGGCTAAAAGAGCTGAAACAAGTCCGGCATCAACACTTCCAAATCCACCAGGAGCAGGGATTAGGGTACCAATCCAAATAGCAAAGCTATAGGATACCATTATGGCTAATAAACTAAGATTAGAATCTATTGATCTAAGACTCACATAAAGAGCTAAAATATTAAAAAGGGCTAGAAATAATTGAGCCAAAAAAGCATATAAGACTTTTCTTTTAAATTTTTTATATACAAGAACCTGATTAATAAATTTTTTTATAAAAACTAAAAGTTTTGATCTAAGACGCTTAACCATCAAGATTCCAACTACAGCCAATATAATAATTAAAGAAGCAATTAGAATATAAATAAGTCCAGATACCGAAAATCTAAAATTATGCGATAAGTTTAACCCAACAAAAACTACAAAAAGAACTATACTGGCGAGCACCCCTAACAAATTATTAACTAACACGCTCGCTCCGGCAGCAAGAGACGATGATCCATTATGCTTTAAATAAAGATAATTAGATCCAATTGCTCCAATGCCAGCTGGTAATATTTTATTCATAGCATTCGATGCGAACTGCATGATAACTGTTCTAAAATATTTTATTTTTTTAAAAGAAAGAAAATAATAACTTAAAGCTGCCATAAAAAAACTTAACATACTTAATATAAAAACTAACAAATAATAAGGTAGCTTGGTTATTTTTAACTGATGAAACCCTTTATCTAAATCTGGGAATTGATTTATTAAGAAAACAACAAATAAAATAACTAAAATAAAATATAAGATTCTTAACCAATTTAATTTTAAATAGGCAGGTTCTTTATGCACTTAGTTTATTATGAGCTAAAGTGAATCTTAACTCAATCTAAGTTATCTTAAGTTTCTTTTAAGAATATAAGAATAAATTCAAGCTTATCAACTAGAAAGGTTAAAATTAATGAACGTCATATCAAGAGGGATAAAAAATGCATTTCGTAATTTTACTAGGCTAGTTGCTATAGTTATAATCGTGGGCATTGTTATAGGTCTTAGTTTAGCAATGGTCGTAGCCAGACAAGCAGTAGATTCTAAAATTAACCAAGTAAAATCAAACGTTGGAACAACCATCACAATTCAACCAGCTGGTATTAGGGGTTTCTCAGGATCCGGTAATCCATTAACTCAATCTCAAATAAATGAAATAAAAAACTTCCAACACATTACCTCGTTAAGCGAAAGCTTAAATGCTCGTTTAAATTCATCTCAAACTAATCTTGTTGCTGATGTAAACTTAAACAACTTTGGACGAAGATTTCTTCAGAATCAGTTTAGTGGAAATTCATCATTTAATTTTACTCCTCCAGTAACGATAGAAGGGACAAATGACCCTACCAACCTTTCAAACTCAATCGGAGGAGGAACTTTTAAGCTTCAGAGCGGAAGCTCGTTTAATGGTAATCCAAATCAAGACGTAGCCTTAGTAGGAACTAATTTAGCCACAAAGAACAATTTGACTACCGGATCAACCTTTAAGGCTTATGGATCAACTTTTAAGGTTATTGGAATTTATTCTTCAGGAAATAATTTTTCAAATGATCAGATAATTATACCCCTCTTAGCTCTTCAAAATTTAAGTTCTCAGCCCAATACGGTTACTAAGGTAATTGTTGGAGTAGATAGCCTATCTAATATTGATGCTTTGACGTCTAAAATCAGTTCCACTTTAGGTAGTTCAGCCGACGTGACTAATTCGATACAACAAACTCAAAATGCCTTAACCCCATTAAAGAATATTCAAACAATTTCACTTTATAGCTTTATTGGCTCAATAATTGCTGCGGCAGTCATAATTTTCCTACTTATGATAATGATAGTTAGAGAAAGAAGAAAAGAGATCGGAGTTTTAAAGGCTATTGGAGCCTCCAACTCTAAAATAATTCTACAATTTGTCATTGAAGCTATAACCCTAACATTACTTGGTTCAATCGTTGGAATTGTATTCGGATTCTTAGCTTCAGCTCCAATTACTAAAGTCTTAGTTAGTAGCTCTAGTTCATCTGGGACTTCACAAAGTTCAGGCTTTGGATCTTCGGGCTCCAATATAAACAATTTAAGAAATCATTTTAATCATCAATTCTTGGGAGGATTAAGAAGTAATCTAATTAATGTTCACGCTATTGTGGGCTGGTCAATTGTAATAGAAGGTGTGGCGATTGCAATTGGTATCGGAATACTGGGAAGTTTAGCGGCTTCAAGCATAATTGCTAAAATCAGACCTTTAGAAGTTATAAGAACGGAGTAAACTATGATCAAAGTCACTAAACTAACTAGAATCTTTAAAACAAACTCTGAAACAGTTAAAGCTTTAGAAAATATAAGTTTTACAATTAAAGACGGGACTTTTGCAAGTATTGTTGGACGAAGTGGTAGCGGGAAAACTACTTTACTTGGTTTAATGGGTGGGTTAGATAAACCGACCAGTGGATCCATATCGGTAGGCAATAAAGAAATTACTTCAATGAATGATTCAAAATTAATTAAATATAGATCATCTAAAATTGGATTTGTATTTCAAAGCTACAATTTAATTCCGAATTTAAGTGCACTTGAAAATGTTATGCTCCCGTTAGAATTTAATAAGGTTGAATCTTCTCAGCGTCAAAACTTAGCTAAAGAGGCTCTTATTTCAGTCGGTTTAGATGAGAATCAGATTAAAAGAAAACCTGCCAGATTAAGTGGCGGCCAACAACAGAGAGTAGCTATCGCTAGAGCAATCGTCACAAAACCAAAGTTAGTCCTAGCCGATGAACCCACCGGAAACCTAGACAGTCATACCGCTAAAGTTATATTTAAACTATTAAAAGATTTAGCCAAAAGCGAGAACACAACCATAATTGTTGTAACTCACGACCTGGAAATCGCTAAGAATTCAGACCTAACGTTTAAAATTGAGGATGGTAAATTTATAAAAGGAGGATCTAATGCCAAAAGATCTTAACGATCAAGAAAAAAGTAATACTATTAGCACTAAGCCAATAAAAAACTCTAAAACAATTACAGTTAGTCTAAACGCAATAATGATAACTCTGATTATTATTATTTTAATAATTCTAGCCTTTATTGGAGGGACTATCTATCAAAGAAATAGTAGAATGAATTCTTTACTAAATATGAATAGTAAAAGTTTACATATGCGTAAAAAATCTCGATTACATTTATTTAAAACTGGCGTTATTACAAGCATAAACTCGAATTCAATTACAATTAAGACCTTAAGATTCGGAGCCTTAACTTTTAACATAAGTGCTAATACCAAATTTAAAAGCCATAACCAGCCTATTACTATTTCAAACTTACAAACTGGTCAAACGGTACTAATAAAACCAGTTTCAACCTCAAGTAATCAAGCGGACCTGATAATCCTTAAAGGTTAGTTTTTCATGTTTTTCGGTCTTTAAATCTTTTAAGGTTAATTTAAATATCTAAAGTATAATATTAATTATGAGAATACTAGTTATAGAGGATGAACCAAAAATCGCTCAAGCCGTTAAAAAAGGACTAGAGTTAAAAGGCTATGCCGTCGATGCCGTTTACGACTCTGATAGTGGACTTTCTTACGCTAGCGATCCTGATTACGATTTAATAGTTTTAGATCGAATGCTTCCGGGCACAATTGATGGTACTGAATTATGCCAAAGATTAAGAGAAGATAAAATTAATACTCCTATTATTATGTTAACCGCTCGAGGGACTATAGGAGATCGAGTTCAGGGATTAAATAGCGGAGCTGATGATTATTTAGTTAAGCCCTTTTCATTTGATGAACTAACAGCCCGAGTTCAAGCCTTACTTCGAAGACCTCCAGTTAATGTCGGGACAGAATTAGAGCTCGATGATCTTTCGCTTAATCCTCAGACTTATGAAGTTAAAAGAGGGGACGAAGTAATAAAATTATCTCATAAGGAATTTGCACTTTTAGAATATATGCTTCATCATCAAAATCAGGTGATTACTAAAGAAATGCTAGTTAGTCATATATGGGATGAAGATTCAGATGTTCTTCCTAATACTATTGAGGTATACATTGGATACTTAAGAAACAAGATAGACAGACCCTTTCCAAAGAAAAAACCCCTGATACACACCTTAAGAGGCTTTGGATATAAATTAAGCCTTTAGGAATAATCATGTTTAGATCGGCCTCTTTTAAACTTACAATCTGGTACCTGATAATAGTAATGGCTATTAGCATTTTCTTTAGTATTGTGGTTTACGCCGTTGGATCAGACGGTATAGCTAATGGCATAAGATTACAGTCGGAAAGAATATATAATGAGTTTCCAATCTTTGAATCTAATCCTATCTTAAAACCATCTAAAGATATCGAACGAGGCGACCATATCCTATTAATGAGATTGCTGTTTTTTAACTCGATAGTATTTATATTTGCTGGAGCCGCTAGCTACTTTTTGGCCATTAAAACTTTAGGTCCAATTGAAGAAACTCATGAGCAACAAAAAAGATTTACTTCTGATGTTAGCCACGAACTTAGAACGCCATTAACTGCCATCAGAATGGAAAGTGAAGTCGCTCTTATGAACTCTAATTTAACTAAAGACGAACTCAAAGCTACCTTAGCCAGTAATCTTGAAGAAACTACTAAGATTGAAAATCTTATCAACAGTTTACTTCGTCTAAGTCGTCTAGAATCGGAAGAAATTAAAAAGAATTTTAGTCCTATATACGTTAAAGAAATTGTTAAGGATGCTTTAAGTAATATTAATAAACAAGCCAAATATAAAAATATTAAAATAATAAACAAAGTTAAGGTAAATGATCAAATTCTTGGCGACAAAAATTCCTTAATCCAACTATTAACGATTTTTTTAGACAATGCTATTAAATATAGCCCCGCAAATAAAGAAATTAGCTTAGTTTTTGAATCTAATAAAAACTTTAAAAATCTTATTATTAAAGATCAGGGAATCGGGATAAATAAAAAAGATCTTGATCATATCTTTGATCGCTTCTACAAGTCAGACATATCAAGAGCAAGGACTAATGATTCAAAAGAAAGCTACGGAATAGGACTTTCGATAGCCAAATCGATAGCTGAAGTTCACGATATTAATATTATAGTTACCAGTCAGCTAAATAAAGGAACGACTATAAAATTAGTTTTTTAAATAAAACTTAAGTTTATTTTTAGAAGTGTTCCCTAATATGACTAAAACTATAACTCCAGGTAGCATCCGATTTTTTATGAGGGTTAAAGATATTATCTTGATCAAAAATGTATTTAACTTCTTTAAATAAAAGATAGACTTTTTCACCAAATTGCTCCTTAAGCCAAGGACCCCTAACCAGCCCATCATTATGTTCGGCCGAAAGAGAGCCATTATACTTTAAAACTAATTCATCGACTTCTTTCATGGCAGGGAGCAGTTTAGCTCGATCTTTCTTATTTTCAAGCTTCATTAACGGAATAATATGGAAATTACCATCCCCCATATGCCCAGCAATGGTTGCAAATAATTCGTATTTCTTAATTATTTTTCTAAGTTTTGGCAAAAAATCGACTAAATACTTTGGTTCAACAATTAGATCGTCAATAAATGGAGCAGTGTGTTTATCTTTAACCTTAGTTCTAAGAAGATTGAAGCTTTGTCTTCGCATAACCCAAAATTTTTCACTTGAGCCTTCGGTTGGATCTTCCTCGAGTCCGTTTATCTCATATCTGACTCTTTTAATATTTAATTCTTTATGAAGTAATTTAATTTTATTCCTAACTTCATCTTCACTATCACCAGTAAACTCGACCATAAGAATAAGTTTTGGTATACCCCTAAGTAATTGTAGCCCGTCGGGGATTAAACTAACTATTAGCTTAATGAAGTCGGCCACACCAAGTAACTTTAAGAAGCTTGGCATAAACCTAATTGAAAGCCATAAAGTCTGATCATCAAACGACTCAAAAGTTGCTGGTTTGTGGCTCAAGACTGTCGGTATTATTTCACCCAAGTCATCAATATCTTTTAAAAATAAGACCAGTAATCCAGAGTGATCTTTTTTGGGCACTAATCGATAATCTATTTCGGTAATCATACCAAGAGTACCTTCAGAGCCAACGAATAATTTAGTTAAATCGAAAATACCAGTTTCACGATCCCAGACTTCCCATAAAGTATAGCCCATAGAATTTTTGCTGACGGTCGGCTTAGCGGCTTTTATAACATCGTAATTATCGTCACACAGTTTAAATATCTGGTTATAAATCTGACCCTCAAAATCCTTTTTAGCAAGCTTAGACTTAAGTTCTTTACCTTTAATGGGCTTAATAAGATATTCATTACCATCAGCTAAAACAACTTTTAAATGATTAACAAAATCCTTAGTCTTACCATATTCTAATGACTTTTCTCCTCCCGAATTATTGGCAGCCATACCACCGACTGAAGCTAGGTCTCTAGAAGCCGGAAAGCTGGGCATTAAAGCGTGGTGTTTAAAAGTCTCTTTTTCAAAGTTTCTATAATATACTCCTGGCTCAGTAGTAGCGTGCGAGGAATCGACTTTTAAAATCTTATTAAAATACTTGGTAAAGTCAATAATTATTGAATCATTAATAGCCCCTCCTGCCATGTCAGTGCCGGCTGATCGCCCGGTAATAGAAAGACTAGGATCATCCTTTCTGTGGTCATTAACAAATTTAATTAAAGTCTTAATATCTTGGGAGTTTTTGGGAAAAACAATAATTTTTGGAACTATTTCAAACAAAGAAGCGTCATGACTATAAAAAGAAAGGGAATCTTGATCCTCTTTAATATCACCCTTAAAACCTGACGATATAATACCTTTTTTTAAATCTAACATTTTTTTATTATTCTTTAACTTGATTAAATTATAACAATAATTGACAACTATTAAAAGCCAAAAAGCGTAACCTTTTAAGATTATAAGAAGTTTGTTAAAATAATAAAAATGGCTCGAAAAAATGTATTAATTATTGGTGGTGGATTTGGTGGTGTAAAAGCGGCCCTAATCCTAAGTAAGGATCCTCGCTTTGAGGTATCTTTAATGAGTAAATCTCAAGACTTAGTTTTCTATCCAACTCTATATGAAACCATTACCTCTCATCGTGACCCCAATTCTTTAATACCTATTAAAAATTTGTTTACTGGCAAGAGAATAAAGCTAATCTTTGAAGAAGCTAAGACTCTTAATCGTCAATCTAAAACCCTAAAAGCTTCCGATGGCCTAGAGTATAAATATGATATTTTAATCTTAGCTCTCGGTGTTGTTACTAATTATTTTGGAATACCCGGCCTTAAAGAAAATTCCTATTCCATAAAAAATTTTGAGGAAATTAATAGATTTAAATCTCATTTGCATAAAGAAATGATCGAGGATCAAAAACTTGATAAACATTACCTAGTCATAGGGGGAGGACCGACCGGCATAGAGCTTGCTGGGACCCTTCCGGGTTATTTAAGGCAATTATCCTACAATCACGGCCTTAAAGAGCATAAGCCCATGGTAACCTTGATTGAAGCAGCTCCAAAGCTCTTACCCAATTTATCAAAGGAAGTTTCTGTATCAATACAAAGAAAGCTTAAAAAGATTGGTGTTAACGTCATAACTAAACAAGCTATCAAAAGACTCGACGATGATCAGGCCCTTATAGGAGATAAAGTTATTAAAACTAAAACAGTCGTATGGACCGCTGGAGTTAGTAATAATCCCTTTTTTGTACTAAATAATTTTAGTATTTTAACAAGAGGAAAAGTAGCAGTTAATACCTATCTGAGCACCGAAAAAGATATTTATGTTATTGGGGATAACGCCGATACTCCTTATAGTGGTATGGCTCAAACAGCGATATGGGATGCTGAATTCGTAGCTAAAAACTTAATTAGAATTGAAGACGGCAAAGAGCCTAGAAGCTACAATGCTAAAAAACCAATCACTATTATCCCAGTTGGCCCGAAATGGGCTGTTTTAGTATGGAAGAAAATTAAGATATATGGTTACTTGGGCTGGTTACTTCGAGGTTCGGCTGATGTTATCGGATTCCACGACCTTGAAGCCTGGGACAAAGTTACAAAGCAAATAATTGGTCACACCAGTCTTGAAGAAGAGTGTCCGGTCTGCAATATAGCTAAAATGGCTAAAAATAGCTTTTGATCTAGTACAATATAGTTAATGCAGAATAGTAAATTTAACCAGCTCTATAGCTTGTTAAACAGCGATCAAAAAAAAGTAGTCGATTCAATCGATGGTCCCGTTTTAGTAGTAGCCGGTCCTGGTACGGGAAAAACTCAGACTCTTTCACTTAGAGTCGCCAATATTTTAAAAACTTCTGACATTAATCCAGAAAATATCTTATGTTTAACATTTTCAGAATCTGGCGTTAACCAAATAAAGAAACGACTAAACTATGTTATGGGTTCGAGTGAAGCTAATAATGTTTATGTTTCAACCTATCATGGCTTTGGCAATGACTTACTGAACCATAACTTATTAAAAAGTGATCAATATAACGAAGCAAATCCTATTAATGACTTGGGGGCTAGCCATATAATTAAAACCATTTTAGATAAACTGCCATATGCTAATAGTTTAAAGATGAATATTTTTACTAAAGATATAAAGAGCACAATATCTGAGGCTAAAAAAGCTTATTTAAACTGGGAAGGGATTAAAGACTTAGCTCAAAACAATTTAGCTTTTATTAAGGAGGCCTCCTTAATTAGCTTAGAATTAAACGATAAACTACAAAAAGTTTCAAAAAAGAATGTTTCTGGATTTTACGACTTGTTAAAAAAACTTAGTGAGCTAAAAGACTTTAATAATCTAAACAGCCTCAATAATATAATCGCGACGAATCTAAAAGAAGCTTTAGATTTCTTCGAGATTGAAGGATCCACAAAAAGAATCACTAAATGGAAAGCCGATTATTTAGCTAAGAATAATCTAAATCAGCAGATATTTAATGGGGAAGAACAAAATTTAAAACTTTTGGACTTTAGTGAAATATTTAGACTTTACGATGAGGAGTTAAAGAATAAAAAGTTATACGATTATGACGACATGATTATAAATAGTATTAAATTGCTACAAGACAATGAAAACCTAAAGTATAATCTGCAAGAAAGGTTTCAATATATTTTAATCGATGAATATCAAGATACTAACGCGTCTCAAAATAATTTAATTAAGCTTCTAATAGATAACCCTGTCAACGAAAATAAACCCAATATCTTAGTAGTTGGAGACGACGACCAAGCCATTTTTGCTTTTCAAGGAGCTAAATATTCTCATATGCTTGAGTTTTTTAACGACTTAAAAGAAGTCAAGGTTATAACCTTAAAAGTAAACTATCGATCAGGTGAAGACATTATTAATTTCTCTAAAAAGATTGCTTCTAAAATAGAATCGAAACTAGAATACGATCTAGCGCAAATAGATAAAAATTTTATAAGTGCTAATAAAAATAAAGGAAGTCTAAAAAGATTACACTTTAAAACTGAACTAGAACAAAACAGCTGGTTATCTAAAGAGCTTGAAAACAAAGTAAAAACCGATTCAGCAATTATCTCTACTAAACATAAAGATCTTAAAAAAATAGCTAATTTATTAGAAGAGCAAGGGTTATCAATAGATTATCAAAAAAGAGAGAATATTTTAGAAAATCAATATTTTATGGAATTGGTTTATTTAGCTAAAGCTATCGTAGCCATTAAACATAAAGATCAAAATTTAATCAATTATCTGATGCCAGTAATATTGAACTTTGAATTTTTAAATATCCCGACCGAAATAGTCTGGAAGATGTCATGGGATTCTCGTGATAATAGGCTAAACTGGTCTAACGTCTCGCTAGAACTAGAACAAACTAGTGAGATATTTAAATTTTTAATAAAGCTTTCCTCAAAAACAGAGATACTATCTTACGATAAAATAATTGATTACTTAATAGGTCTAGAAGAATTAGAACTAGATAATAACTATTATAAATCTAATTTTTTAAATTATTTATCTAAGCTAAAGAATAAATATATTGAAATTGAGCTATTTGCTAATCTCAAATCATTAAGAAACCATTTAGAGGATTATTATCCTGTTCCTAAAAATTTTATCTCAATTGAAGATCTCATTAGTTTTATCGACGAATTGAAAGAAAACGATCAAAAATTAACTAGCACTATTAGCTATAAAGATCTTAGCAATATTAAGGTTATGTCAGCTTTTAGCGCAAAAGGATTAGAGTTTGATGATGTCTATTTAATATCAGCTAACGAAAAATTTTGGGGAGAAAAATATAAAGGCGATACAAATAAAATTAGTCTCCCATCAAATTTAATTTATATTAGAAGTTTTGATCAATCAAGTCGAGATCAAAGATTAAGAGTTTTATATGTTGCACTTACAAGAGCTAAAATTAATTTAAATATTTTAAGTTATGATTATGATTATTCTAACAAATTAATGACTCCTTTAAGTTACATGGAGGAGACTATATCTGACGAAGAAGCATTAAGCCCATTATTAAAAGACTCCGAAATAAAAAGGGTCGATCAAAATATTGAACTTGCTATCTTAAAAGATTCTTGGAGAGCTGAATATCGACCTTTTCAGCCTAATATCCCAATTAATAAATATCTAGAAAAACGTTTAGAGAATTATAAACTTAGTCCAACCGCTTTAAATGATTTTCTAAATATAGATCAAGGCCCTCAATTGTTTTACTATAGACATTTGTTAGGTTACCCATCTAGCAAATCAATACCCCTAATTTACGGTAATCTAATTCATGCTTCGCTAGAATGGCTTATAAATAATTTTAAAGAAAATAATAGATTGGCCTCTTTTGAAGAATTGACTGATTATTTCAATACCATTTTATCATTTCAAAAAATAAGCACTATCGAAAAAAAGAATCTAGCGATTAAAGGAAAGAGGTCTCTAGAGAATTATATAAATAAATACCAAACTACTTTCTCAAAAGAAGACCTAATCGAACTTAGTTTTTTTAAAGAAGATATAAAAATAAACAATTTTCTAATTAGCGGAAAGATCGATCGTATAAGTAAATCTAATAACCAATTAATAATCATTGATTATAAAACTTCAAATAAAAGTTATTCAAAGTGGAGTAATATTGACCATTTAAATAGCTATCAAAGGCAACTTTACTTTTATCAACTACTGGTTAAAAATTCTGATCAATTTAAAAGATACAAAGACATTAAGTCCCGCATAGACTTTATTAATCAAGATCCATCAAAAACTATTAGCTTAGATCTAATCTTTGATAATAATCAAGAGGAGAGACTAAAAATTCTAATTGAAAAAGTATGGCAACATATTATTAATCTAAACTTTCCAGATACTAGTAAATATCCAAAAACCAACAAAGGCATAACAAGTTTCGAGAACGATTTAATAAATAACCTTATATAAAAACCACCCAGTTTTAAAAAGGGCGGTTAATATAAATTTTAACTAAAAAATATTATTTTTTAGAGCTTTTTTTAGTGCTTGAAGTCCTTGTTGATTTTTTAACCGGGCTAGACTTTGCGACAGGTGTGCTTTTAACAACCGATGAAGACAACATCGATACGGCTTCAGCTTTAGCAACCGCTAATTCTTTAGCCGTAGCAAATAATTGTCCAAATAGATTAACACCGACTAGTACTCCGATTACAGGACCTAGAACATAAGTTCCCCAAACCCAAGCTCGAACACCTAAAGCTAGTCCTGGATTAATTAATCCAATACCGGCGGTCGAGGCCACAATCATACCAAGCATGGTAGCAATACCCACTACTGGAGCTTTAATTGAATTACTCCATTTTTTATAAGCAACCGCACCCCAAGCAAGACCCAATATTCCAGATCCAATAGCCTCAGCTACTAAAATTTGACCCGAAAAATGACCCCCAATTGGTGTAAGTTTAGTATGAATTAGATAGGTATAAACATAATAAGCAGCCCAAGCACCAAGTAATTCAGCGCCGATATACACTAGAGCTGTTAAGGTTTGTAATTTACGTGCAGTCCATAAGCCTAAAGCAACGGCTGGATTAAGTATAGCTCCTGAAGTACCTCCAAAAGCAAATACTAACACGACCATCGAAAGAGCAGCTATCATTGATACGAAAAACGGCACTCCAATGGTAGAACGTTGTACACTTAGCACTAAAAGTGTTAACAATCCAGTACCTAGAAACTCAGCTAGAACTACAGCTATTTTTCCTTTTTTTACCATTTATTTTTTTACCTCCACTTAGTTATAATGAACTTAGAATATCCTTATTTATATGTTTTGTAAATAGTTTTACCCGAATCGTTAACTCGTCTGTAAATATCTTAATAACCTAAAGTAATCCAAATAGCCTTTTTGGGCAGCGACTTTATCCATTTGTGAAATAATCCTACTCTCTCGTGTTAAGGCTGAATATAAATCCTCAAAATAATAAGGGTTTTTAGATCTATAAACTTTTTTAGCTTCAAGTTCCTTAACCAGAATATTAGATAACCCAGGGTTAAAAATATTAACAAAAGCTGGACCAACTTCTACGGGCAAGCAAAAGGTTAAAAAGTTATTGGCTAGTGACAGGCCAACTAAATAATCATGGCTAAGATTGCCTTTTTTAGCCTCTACGATAAACCCGCCTAACTGAAAGTTTGGTTGAGATTGCAATGCTAAAATAGACAAATCTAATAAATTATCATCGTAAAATTGTAGTTTTTTAACAAAATCATCGACCCCCAAAGGACTTAAAAATCCCTCATATGATCTTTCTGGAGTTATGGTTCGTGGTTCATGTTCATTTCTCATTATCAACTCCTAACTATTTATATATTAAAATCAACTTGAAAAAATATAAATCTTAAATTAAAATATTGTGATTAAAGTCACAAAACAATAAATGGTTAATCCAGAAAGTAAGATTATGTCATTAGATTTAGAGGCTCAACCCCAACTTGAGGTTCTTCCTTTTGTTAACGTTGATATAAGAAGTTCTTTAATTAGTTGTGGAGATGATCGAGAAATAGATTATTCTAACCCATTTATCCATATTTTTGGGGGTGCTTTATACGCTCCTTACCTTTCAATGGTTCTAACTGTTGCCAATAACCCAGAAACAACCCCTCCTAACTTTATAGAAACCGTGAATAGTTTAGTACCCTATATGGTATCGTCTTTAAACTTAAAATTAGGCGTGCACAGTGACAGCAATAACGAGCACAATAACCACACGATCAACATTAACGATCCTTCGATAGAGTCCGTTGGCTGTGCCTTCGCTCAAAAACGTCAAGCCATTAGTTTCTTTATTAGCGAAAACAGTAATTTAGTACTAGGTATCGCTAAGAAACTTAGAGAAGAACTATTTCAAGAGGAACAAGATATTGAAATAGCCAAAAGTATATTTATGGCCCATAAATTAGTATCGGGATCATTGGCTTCTCAAAAAGTTTCTGGAAGGGACTTAGTTAGAAAAGCCCTTGAACTAGGCGTCAACCAATCAATTGTCTTAGGTGAGCACCTTGCTCAGAGAGGCATAATCAACCTTAAAAGTAACACTTCACTCGACACCAACCAAGCTAACCAAAATAATAATCCATCCTATGAACACGATAGTTGGGCTGTATTAGAAATATTTAAAGCCCTAAGAGATATTATGCCCTTTGATACTAAAAAACTCGAAATGGCCGACTTAATAGACGTTATCGGCATTATGCTGGCTTTGGGTGTTAAAGAAGATAGAATCGAAATCAGAAGATAAGTTATTTTTGATGCCTTCGTCTTAGATTAGCCACTTTTAATCTAACGTTGTGTCTATCCACTAGGGCTTGAGCCTTACTTAAACTAATTTGATCTTTGGCTTCAGCTTTAAGTTTTTGGGCTCGATCAAGAGCGGCTTTAGCTTCAGCAAGATTAATCGAATCGGCATGATCGGCTTCATCGACCAAAACTCTTAGAGTATTATTACTAACTTCTATAACACCCCCAGTAGTAGCAAAAAAGTCTCGGTTGTAATCATTCTCTTTCTCTTTATGACGAACAATAATTGCTCCAGTAGTTACAACACTAACTAAGGGCATGTGCTTACTTAAAACCCCAATTTCACCATCTAGAGTAGGTAGAATAACCTCGTGAACATCAGCATCAAATTTTGTTCCACTTGGAGCTACCAACTTAAACCTAAACATTATTTTTCTTTCTTAAACGCCTCTTCAACATCGGCGATTGATCCCTTAAGATAAAATGCGCTCTCAGGCTTAGAATCATGCTTGCCTTCGAGGATTTCCTTAAAACCTGTTATAGTTTCGCTAAGTTTGACATATTTACCTGGATTATTGGTAAATTGTTCAGCAACATAAAAAGGTTGAGATAAAAATCGCTGAATACGACGAGCTCGATCAACCGTCTTTTTATCTTCTTCAGAAAGTTCTTCCATACCCAAGATAGCTATAATATCTTGAAGATCTTTATACCTCTGAAGAACTCTTTGAACTTCACGGGCGACATTATAGTGTTCTTCACCAACAATTTCAGGATCCAATATAGTTGAACTAGAATCAAGTGGGTCAACGGCCGGATAAATTCCAATTTCTGTTAAAGCTCTTGATAAAGATATTGTAGAATCTAAGTGAGCAAAAGTTGTAGCAGGAGCAGGGTCAGTAAAGTCATCGGCTGGAACATATACGGCTTGCACCGAAGTAATAGATCCTTTTTTAGTAGAAGTAATTCTTTCTTGTAAGACTCCCATTTCTTGAGCTAAATTTGGCTGATATCCAACAGCTGAAGGTAACCTTCCTAAAAGAGCCGATACTTCAGCCCCAGCCTGAGTAAATCGAAAGATATTATCTATAAATAAGAGAACATCATTACCTTTATCTCGAAATCCCTCAGCAATCGTTAACCCAGATAGACCAACTCTCAATCTAGCTCCTGGTGGCTCATTCATTTGTCCAAAGACTAGAGCTGTATTTTTTAACACTCCAGATTCTTCCATTTCGCGATAAAGATCATTTCCTTCGCGAGTTCGCTCGCCTACGCCGGCAAAAACCGAATAACCAGAATGGAATTTAGATATATTACTAATTAATTCTTGAATTAGAACTGTTTTTCCGACACCAGCACCACCAAACAAACCTACTTTTCCACCCTTAGTGATCGGGCATATTAAATCGATAACCTTTATACCAGTTTCCAAAATTTCAACTTTTCCTGATTGATCGACAAGGGGAGGGGGAGTTCTATGAATTGGAGAATAAGTTTTAAATGAATTACTCTTTGAGTCAATGGGTTGGCCGGTAACGTTGAACATCCTTCCTAGGGTTTCTTCGCCTATCGGTACGCTTATAGGCTTTAAGGTGTCTGTTACGGCAGCCCCACGCTCTAAACCATCCGTAGAACTTAAAGAAATAGCTCGGACACTTGATTCACTTAAGTGTTGAGCGACCTCTAGAACTACTTTGTTGCCATTCAACTCAACTTCTAAAGCGTTATAAATTGCCGGTAAATTTCCATTACCGAACTCAATATCAATAACAACTCCAACAATTTGAGTAATTTTACCTTGATTTTCTTTTAATGCTGTTTTCATAATCCTCCTTATCCTTTCAAAGCTTCAACGCCACCGCTTATTTCAGCAAGTTCCTGCGTAATACTGGCTTGTCTTATAGTATTTAATTCCAATGTATAATCGTCAATTAAGTCTTTAGCATTATCCGAAGCATTCTTCATAGCAAGCATTCTCATAGCATGTTCAGAAGCCAAAGCCTCAAGTACGGCTTGCCATATTTCAGCTTCTATTAATCTGGTTACGATCTGTTCAATAACTGTTTCAATGTCTGGCTCAAAATTACTAACCTTAGTTACTTCCTGATTAGCGTTATTTTCCATTTTAATTGCAGGCAGTAGCTGTAGATTACTTACAAACTGAGAAATCGTTGACTTAAAAGAAGTATATATAAGATCTACTTGATCAACTTTCTTGTCTTTAAACTTTTCAATAATTGTATTTAAAAGAGGCAAGATTGAACTAGTGCTAGGACTATCACCATACTGTGGATAAAATCCGACTAATTCCACTTCTTTGAGGTTTCTAACAAAATTAGCACCCTTTGATCCAATAACAATAACCTCGTTCTTTATGTTTTTCTGATGATCGGCAAAAATTCGATTAGTTAGTTCTTTTAGAACATTGGCGTTATAGGCCCCGGCTAATCCGCTATTAGAAGTTATAATGATATAAAGCTTTCTTGAAACTTTTCTTTTTTCAAACAAGGGCTGCCTTTCAGTCTCTTCGATAGCGCTTAATCGAGTAATTAAATCGTAAGCTAAATCATAATAGTCGCGACTTCTTAAGGCGTAATCTTGAGCTCGTTTAAGTTTCGAAGCTGAAACAAGTTCCATGGCTTTCGTAATTTGACTAGTGTTCTTGATGGACGTTATACGTCTTTTTAAATTGATTGTACTTGGCATTAAATTTAACTATTTATCCTTTTCTTCTAAAATTTGGTAACTACCGCCTATATCTTGAGCCACATCAATAATGATCTTAATATCATCATCGCTAGGCTTATCTCCCTTATTAACTCGCTCAACTATTTTAGAGTGTTTCTTACTAAGTTCGAACAAAAGAGATTCAACGGCTAAAGCGATCTTATTAATTGGAACCTTATCAAAAGCACCTTCCGTAGCGGCTAATAAGATCGAATACATTTGCCAAAGGGCATATGGGCTATATTGCGGTTGCTTAAGAAGTTCCGTAAGACGTTGACCCCTTTCAATAGTTTTTCTAGTTTCTGGGTCAAGATCAGTAGAGAACTGACTAAAAGAAGCTAACTCTCTAAATTGAGCCAAGGAAAGCTTAAGCCCACCTCCGACCGATTTAATAGCCTTAGTCTGAGCGCTACTCCCAACTCTCGAAACAGACAATCCTACCGATATAGCAGGTCTAATTCCTTGGTAGAATAAGCTAGTCTCTAAGAAGATTTGACCATCGGTAATTGATATCACATTGGTTGGAATGTAGGCGCTAATATCCCCAGCTTGAGTTTCAATAATTGGTAAAGCCGTTAACGATCCTCCACCAAGCTCATCGTTCAATTTGGCAGCTCGTTCAAGTAGTCTAGAATGGAGATAGAAAACGTCACCCGGATAAGCTTCTCTTCCTGGTGGACGCCTTAAAAGAAGTGACATTTGTCGATAAGCGGCCGCGTGTTTAGATAAGTCATCATAAATAATTAAAGCGTGTTTAGAATTATCTCTAAAATACTCAGCAATGGCACATCCTGAATAGGGAGCCAAATAGAGCATGGCGGCTGGATCGGCCGGGGAAGTAGCAATAATTATAGATTGATCCATAACTCCCTCTTTTCTTAATCGGCTTTCTAGGGCAGCTACTTTCGAAAGCTTTTGACCAATTGCAACGTAAATATTAATGACACCCGTCTTTTGCCGAGTTTGGTTAATCATGGTATCGACAGCTATGGCTGTTTTTCCGGTTTGTCGATCTCCGATTATAAGCTCTCTCTGCCCACGACCAATTGGGACCATAGCGTCAATAGCTACAATACCTGTCATGATGGGTTCAAAAACTCCCTTGCGATCTAACACTCCAGGAGCCGTTCTTTCAACTCGACTGGTCGTTTTAGTTTGAATCTTGGATCCACCGTCAAGAGGTTTACCTAGAGGATCAACAACTCGACCAATTAGTTCTTCGCCAACTGGTATTTCGAGAACCTTCCCGGAGAGCTTGGCTTTGGCCCCAGCTTTAATGTTAGTATCTTCGCCAAGTAACACGGCGCCAATTTCATCTTCACCTAAGTTAAAAGCAAAAGCCGTTACCTGATTACCGTCTAGACCTTCGATCTCAATCATTTCGCTAAAACCGCAATTAACTAGACCATAGATCCAAGCAATACCGTCACCTATTCTAGTAACAATACCGATTTCTTCTATTTCGGGTCTATTCTTAAGATCTTCGATTGCTTTTCGAATATCTGAAGATAATTCTTTGATGGATAAGTCTGACACTTTTATACCTTTCCTTGATTTATGAGTTGTTTAAAATTATTAAATCTAGCTCGAACGCTTAAATCTAGTGCCCTGGAAGCATTAACCTCTAACTTTAAGCCTCCGATAACACTTTTATTAAGCCTTGAGTTTATAACAATGGACTTAACATTTTCATCAATAGTTTTAACATATCTTTTAACCTCTGATTCGATTTCTTTCGAAATCTCGTGGGCCGAAATAACATCAATTTCACTAAGACCTTTTGATGCCCTATATCTAATTACGTCTCTAATGAGAGAATTTAATTCATTAACTCGTCTTTCTTCCAGTAAATAGGAGGCAATTTCTTTCGAAAGGCGACTAAAATTAATCCCTTTATCAATTTTACTGGAAATAATTTTAGCTAATTCAACTCGTGAAGTTTTCATACTCTCTCTTGCTCCCTTAAGGATCTATTAATAAATTCTAGGTCCTTTTTGGAATCAATTTTATCTTGAGCTAAAGCTTCTGAAACTTCCGTGATTAAAGAAATAATCTCACCTTCAAGTTGTCTTTTAGCTCTTTTCATATCTTGATCAGTTCTTCGAGTAGCTTCTTCTATAATAGAATTGGCTTTAACTTGAGCTTCATTTTCGGCTTTTAAAACTAGTTCTTTAGAGTTAGTTTCAGCATCTCTAATAATTTGATCAGCCTTAGCTCGAGCTTTAAATAAATCACGTTTAACTTGGTCCTCAAATTCAGCATTTTTTTGACGCATTTGATCGCCCAGCTTGACTCCTTCGTCTATTAATTTACGACGTTCGTTTAAAGCTTTAATGATTGGCCCGAAGGCATATTTACGCAAAACAATATAACCCAAGATAAAGGTTATAAGCTGAATTATAAAAGCTGAACCGCTTACTCCTAAGGCTCCTAAGCCACTTGAACTAGTAGCAAATATGATTAAATTAGACACTCTTTATATAATCCTTTTATTTAACGATAAATATTGACGCAAAGGCTAGTAAACCGAAAAGCTCGACAATAGCGACGAAAATTAGGGCTTGACCTAAGAATTTAGCAGCTTCCGGGTTTCTTCCAACGGCTTGCAAATAATTACCACCGATTAAACCAATACCGATTCCCGGTCCGATAAAACCGCCACCGATCATTAATCCTTTACCAATAATGGCTGTATTTATGGCTTCAGCAATAGTCATTTTATTTTATTCTCCTTTACTTTTACAATTATTATATTATTAAACTTCACTCGTGGCCACCTTTGTTTGTGACTTTATTCTTTGTACCCTTTTTCCATCAGGTTCGTTCAAATGTTCGGCTGAATGATTTACGGCTACAGCTAAATACATTGTTCCAAGAACTGCAAATATATAAGCCTGAAGAGCTCCAATAAAAACCTCAATCAAAGTAAAGGGTAAAGCAGTTATTGGCGCTAAAAAATGGCCAAGATAAGAAAATACAGCAATTACTATTTCTCCAATTGCAACGTTTAAGAAAAGTCGGAGGGATAGGCTTATAACTCGAGTTAAGTCAGTTAGCATCTCAAGTAGTCCAATCAAGAGAAAAAGAGGATTCTTGGGGCTACCAACAAAAAAGTGTCGTAAGTACCTTTTGATCCCGCCCGATTCTTTAACTGAAGCATAATAAACTAGAACCATAGTAAAAAGACCCATCGCAAATGTTGCGTTTAAGTCGCCGGTAAACGGTCTAAGCAAAGGAAAACCATTTGATGTAAAGCCTTCTCCTACAAAAGGTAATAACCCCAACCAGTTATTAAACAAGATAAAACAAAAAAGCGTAACAAAATAAGGGACATACTTTCTGCCTATTTTTTTATCCTCAAACGAACTCTCCACAAAGTTACCCATAAATGTAACGGCGATTTCTATAAACTGGATTAAGCCGCCTTTAGGTTTAATAGTAATCCTTCTAGCCACAATAATTAGAGCAACGACTAAGGCAATTAAACAGATCCAACCATAAAGAATAGAATTACTAATGGGAACACCTAGAATCTCCATAACTTGACCAGGGGCAACGTGAATAATAGGACCAGTGCTAGCAAAAAAACTAATCATTTTTTATTACCATTATCTTTATATTGGACTTCAGAAGCCTTTTTATATACGTCATAAACAACTAAGATCGCTAAAGCTAATCCAATAGCAAATCCCAACAGGAGATAAAGATAAGAAACTTTAAAATGATCATCTAGATAATTACCTAAAAGGACAGGTACTAGAAAAACGATAATGAGTTTCCAGCTCATATCAAATACCATAGCCATAAAAACAGCTCCTGGATTAGACCCCTTGGCCACCAATTCTTTCGTTTTAGAAGGAGGCGAGGGCGCTTTGTTCGGCGCTTTCGTCTTTTTCATCTATAAAAAGTATATATTATCTATAAGACTATTACAAGAAATTTATAACCAATTAACTGATAAAAGATTTACAGATATTGACCGGTTTTATAAGGCCCAGTATCTTCATCTGGCTTATCGGGATTGTTTAATAGATTAGCTAGAAAAGATTTTAAGCCGTCTGGAATTTCAGCATGGATCTCGGCTCTTATTCGACTTAAACTATTTTTGCAAAAATCAATACATGATTTTACTAATTGCTCCTCAGAAACTACCGAAATATCTTCTTGTTTAGGTTTGGGCATTAAGCTCGGGACTTCTTTAACCACGATCAATAACCCCAAGCTTGGTATATCCGATTCCGGTGGTTGATCGACTGTTTTTAAAGTAAGAATCTGTTGGCTTGAAGCCATTAAACCCTCCTCATTTTTAAACGAAGAAAAGCTTAACGACATCAATCCTTCGGGAGATGTGTTTGAACACATTAGGTATATGTTTTCATTAGAAGCTGTCATAATTTAAGATACTGTACTAACTTATTAACCATATGTCAATTTTTTGGAACCTTACAACTTAATTAATATTTACTTTACTAAATATAGTAGTATACTAATTATTATGAGTAATAAAGACGTAACAATATATACAGCTAGTTGGTGTGGTTTTTGCCATGCCGCAAAAGATTATTTAAATAAATTAGGCGTTAAATTCACCGATCTTGATGTCGAGAAAGATCCCAGCGCAGCCCAAGCTGCCGTATCTAAGAGCAAACAAATGGGTATCCCAGTTCTTGACATAGATGGCGATATTATTATTGGATTTGATCGACCAAAAATTGATTCAAGTTTAAAGGCCCATAGCCTTATCTAGCTTTTTATCTTTACAAAAGATAAAATAGATTAGGGGATTGGCATGAAAGAAACCATACCCGAACAAGAATCAACTTTGGAATTGATAGATTTCAGATCTAGAGTCTCTTTTTTAAGTTCAACTTTTAGTGGTGACGAGGCTGATGGTCAAAAGATGTTTGCTAATAGTACTTTAATACCTAGAAACATTTTTAATAACACTCCGGTCGTAGATATTGCTAAAGATTTCTTAATCCGTATTAGACTGTTTTCGCTGGCTGAAGGACCTAAAATCCAAGAATATTTACAGGATTTCTTTGACAACTCAAGTTCAATTCCGTTCGAAGAATCAAAAGCTTTAGATAAGGTATATGAAGATACCTATTTAGAAAAATATTTTAATGTTTTAAATGCTGTTGTTTTAGATTATTCAATGGATGCGGCAGCCGTTAAATTAAGAGAATTAAAAAACTTTCTAAATGTTTTAGTTTCAGTATGTTTTGAACAAACTACGGACTTGAACGAAAGGTCTTAATATTAGATAATTATTTAATGAGTTTTGAAGATTTTCAAACTAAACAATCAGTGGTAATTGTTTATACCGGTGAAGGCAAGGGGAAAACATCGGCAGCCCTTGGGCTTATGGGTAGAGCTTTAGGCAATCGAATGAAAGTCGCTTTTATCCAATTTATTAAGCACTGGCCCGTTAGCGAGCACATTTTTATTAGAGATATATCCAGTATTTATAAAGATAATCTTTTTTTTTACAAAGGAGGAAAGGGCTTTTATCAGGCGGGGGAACTTAGTGATCACAAGATTTCTAAAAATGAACATCTTAAAAGCGCTCAAAAAACTTATAAAATAGCTCAAAAACTATCATCCAGCGGTGAATATGATCTAGTTATCTGTGATGAAATAAATAATGCTGTACACGACGGTCTTTTGAGCAACAAAGAATTAAAACAATTAATTGTTTTAAAAGCTAAGAATACTAGCCTATGTTTAACGGGTAGGAATTTCCCAGAAGAATTTAAAGATCTAGTCGATATTCTAAGCAATATTCATAAAGAGAAGCATCATTTTGACAATAAATTCCTGGCCAATAAGGGAATTGATTTTTAAAGCATAACAGGGTATAATAGAATAACATTTAAAGGTGTGATCTATGGAATATTTAGAGCAAACAGCTCATATACCCAAGGAAGTTTTAGTTACTAGCCATCCCAACCCAGCCGATCCTAGATTTGTAGATTTCGCTTTGTCGGAATTAGAAAAATTAAGTAAAAGACTTAGTTTTGGCTTAATGGTTGCTGAGTCTCCCCGTAACGAATCAGAGGCACGTCAGCTACTCCTAGAATCTAGCAGCTCCGATCATATAATTCTAGGGGGTGATGGTGTTAACCATAATATTTATAGCGCCCTTTACGAGATTAAACCCGATATAGCTAGAATGAATCCGCTGGGAGGAGGTGGAGCCTGCGACCTAGCTCGTCAAGTCCACCCTTTTATTAATTCTTATTTTATTAGAAGAGCTTTAAGTAGCCCGTCTTTACCCCATAGACCACTTCTAGTAACCGCGGAACATCCCGAGATCAATGCTCCAGACAACAAAATCGAAACCATAGCAATGGTTTATTGGGCCCTGGGATTTACGGCCAAAATGGGGACCATTTTCAATAGTAACGAATTCAGAGAAAAGGTTAGTAGCAAAAATCCAAAAGTACGAAAAGCCTACCAAGTAAATGAAATACTTAAAAATTTAAAAACCAACGACACTCTCATAATAGAGCATGAAGATGAAGAACCAGACATGGTTAATGAGTATGTTTTCCCTAACGGCAATCGAATGGCCGGCGGGTTAGTAAGATTCAGCGGCAATTCAACTTTCAAGGACCAATTTGGAGAGATGGCCGTTGGACCGATAAGCTTTCCGACATTTTTTAAAAGTTTAGGAAAGGCAGTTCTAGGACTATATGATAAACACCAACTCGGTGAAGTAGTTAGATTCACGGCAAGTTCGCTCGATGAATCACCCTTAGCTTATCAGGCCGATGGAGAAACTGGGGTGATTCCATCAGGATCCTTAATAACGATTAAACTAGGGGAGCCTAGAATAGAAATCGTAACCAGCAATCCTTATCATCGACAAATAGACAAAGCTGCTTAGCTTGTAAATACAGTTGGATCAACTCGATCTTCACGCTTATAATTAAAAGGTCTCAGTAAGGATATTTTTGAAGTTTTTGGATCATAGACTAAATGAGCCAATAGAATTATCCAATAACTCAAAACTAACACGATAAACATCAAATTAAATTTTGAAGCACTCTTTTTATTATGATACCTGTATGTAAAAGGTGTTACCTTAATATATTGATAAAACTTTTTAAAACTAACCTCATACCTTCTAAGAGACACACCTGCTACTAGTTTAGGATAAAAAACTACCTTGGCACCTAGGTCTGTTGAATGAATAGCTAAATCTAAATCTTCATGTATACCAGGAACCGTACAAGTTTTATCTTTTACTTTATTCCATAACTCTTTTTTTATAGCCATGTTAGAACCTTGCAGAAAAGCTTCGTTTTTTAACTTAATGGCTAAATCTTTCCTAAAGAAAAGGTCAAATTTATACGAAAGCCTCGAAGAAATAACGTCGTAATAATAGACGCCTCCGCTAACTGCATCAATGTTTTTATCCTTAAAGATATTCTCAACAGTCTCAACCCAATCCTCTTGGATATGACTATCGGCATCAATCCTACCAATAATCTTTCCTTTGGCTAAATCAAACCCTTTATTCCTAGCAAATATTACTCCCTGTCTTGTTTCCTTAACAACCCTCGCAAATCTATATTTAGAAGAAATCTTTATTGAACTATCATTAGAGTTATTATCTACCACAATTACTTCTAGGGGCATGACAGTTTGATTAGCGATAGCTTTTAAACACCCATCTAGAAATTGGCCTTCGTTGTATACTGGAATTACTATGCTAACTAATTTAGATTTCATCAAGGAAATATTAACTTTCAATATCTAATTATATGTTAAAAATCTCTTTAAACGAAATCAACCCCTTTATGCTTCTTAGAAATTATTGGCTTAAAGGTAAGTATCAAAAAATAAAATTAATCTTCTTTAGTGTAATTATTATAGTAGTTTTAATAATTTACATACTTGGTCAAATATATATTTACTCCGAAAGAAACATTCCTTATCAGATGGGGGTTACTTTTGTGCCAGACTATGCCGAAAGCCTCGGCCTTAACCCCAATAAAACACTTGAAGCTTTACTTAATATAAATATCAAAAATTTTAGGTTTGTAAGCTATTGGTCAGATATTGAGGCAACTAAAAATTCATATAATTTTAAAGAGCTAGATCAAGAGTTTAAATTAGCCAATGAGCATCACGCTAAAGTTCTTTTAGTAGTTGGCTTAAGGCAACCTAGGTGGCCAGAGTGTCACCCCCCTAGTTGGATAAAAGGTCAAAAGACCAGCCTTTGGGAAAACGAACTCTATGCATATATCACCAAAGTAGTTAATAGGTATAAAACTAATCCAGCTCTAAGTGGCTTCCAGGTTGAAAATGAATACTTTCTTAAAGGATTTGGCGATTGCTTAAATTTTTCGCGATCAAGACTCATTCACGAATATAATATAGTTAACAAACTTGCTCCCCATAAAAATATCCTTATCACTAGAAGCAACAACGCTATCGGATTCCCACTTAACGCTCCGACTCCAGATGTCTTTGGTATATCAATATATAAAAGGGTATGGGATGCTAGCATTACCCATAGATACCTAGAGTATCCTTTCCCATCTTGGTATTACAGTTTCCTAGCTGAAGTCCAAAAAATTATTACTGGGAAAAACATGATTATAACAGAACTTCAAGCTGAAGCTTGGCCGCCTGGAGGACAAGCCATAACTAAAACATCTTTAAAAGTACAAAATAAGTCAATGAATGCCCTAAGGCTTAACAATAGATTTAATTTTGCTAAAGCTACTGGGATGAGAGAAGTTTACTTCTGGGGAGCAGAATATTGGTACTATCGCATGGAAGTACTTCACGATCCTTCTTTATGGAATATTGCTAAAAAAGAATTTAAATAATTAGTCTTTTCCAATTCTTAAATGAGGCTTAAGTAGATAGATAAATATGGCAACTCATTTGAATTATTAAAACTGTATTGATTCCCACATGATAGCCTTTTCTATATTCATAGATTCAGCCCATTGGGTATCACTCATAGCATACGCTTGGATATCTAAGAGTTCAAAACTTAATCCTGGTTTAAGATATTGACTAGCATTAGATAATGACTTTAATTTCTGATAGGGCATCATATAACCATCCTTTGGATATTTATGAGTTCTTTTACCTTTAGGACTAATATCCGTAACTCTATAGCCACAAGGCCTATGAAAGTTAAGATAAGGAACAAACCAGGCTCTATACCACTGGTTAATTGCCTCAACATTATCTGATGTCTTAGGTATATGTATCCAACCTAAAGCTTTACGGATAATTGATCCGTTCTTGGTTTCTACTAGTCCATTATCTCCACTATGATAAGGACGGCTTTTAGTTAATTTGACTAGCATTCTTTCTAGTAGTTCAGCTACTCTCTGGTTGATATACTCAGAACCATTATCTGCATGAAAGTTAAGAATAACAAAAGGAAATAAATCTAAGGCTGATTTTAAAGCTGGGATCATGAATTGTTCACTAATTCCTTCTACTACTACCACCACTTCCCACTGGGTAACTTCATCAATTAGATTAATATGATAAACGCCTTTCATTTTATCTTTATCTCCCTGATGAACACTGTCTACTCGAAGGAAACCTGGCTTCCCTTGATTATTAGGTTTAGTCCGTTCTCCAATCTTAACTGGAGATGGTTTGGTTTTAGTAAACTTCATATGTCGACGTTGGTAACAATTAGTCTTTCTGAGGTTATATAAATGAGAGGCACTAAGATCTTTTAAACGAATACAGGTCATATTACCAAATACCTCATATTCTCGTTTTAGTATTCGGCACATAGCTGGTCCACTTAAGTCTTCATGGATCTCATCAATCCTAGCTAGTTCTAATATGTCCTCTGGTAAATATTTACCTTCGAAAGTTGGTTGAGTACGATTAGCTAAAGTAATTTCTCCACTAGTAACATATTGGCCTATGAGTCTATCTATTTGAGCCTTAGAGTATCCTGTTACCGCCATTAAGTACTGCCTTAGGGTGCTTTTTACTGGCTTTTTTAGATTAATATAGCAATGAGCAACAAGTACTCGTTTTATATAGCTATAAGCTTCCTTTCTGTCCTGGCAATGAAGATTAACAGCACTACTGCCCCTGACATAATCTGCCATTTGTATTATTGTTGGTATATGTGTGGTATCCATGGTTGTAGTCATACCTCCAGAGTGCCACACATACTACGTTTAGCCTCATTTTGCGTTGGAAACCGAACCCTACTTTAGCCTCATTTTGCGTTGGACAAGAGTTAATTTAGCAAAAACCTAAACACTATCTTAAAATGTATCTATGGCTAAGAAAAAGAAGATAACTGGCAATATAACTAACAAACGGGCTCGATTCGATTATGAACTTGGAGACAGCCTAATTGTTGGCATAAATCTTACAGGAGCCGAAACTAAAAGCCTAAGAATGGGACACGCAGACCTAAGAGGAGCTTACGTTACCACAAAAGACAATGAACTATTTTTAATTAATGCAACCATCAACGGAACAAGCTCTGTTCCTATCGAAGAAAACGAACAAACCCGACCAAGAAAGCTACTTGCCAAAAAAAAAGAGATACTTAACTTAATTGAAGCAAAAAACATTGGTAGAACTATAGTACCTATTGAAATCTTAACTAAAAGTAGATACATCAAACTAAAAATAGCGATAGGAAAAGGAAGAAAGAAATACGATAAACGACAAGTTCTAAAGGCTAAAGATGAAAACAGACAAATAAGACGACAAATACAAAACTGATTATCTCTAGTTATTTACAATCTAATCTATAGCAGTTAGAATAAATTAGTTCTTTAATATTCCGGGGTAGCTCAGCGGTAGAGCGGGTGGCTGTAAATATGCAGCCTGTTTTGGTAACAGAACAGTGAAAAACAGGGTGAATTGCGGGAAGTCTAAGTCTAATTCTAGATAAGATAATCCGCAGCCAAGCTAGGATTAGGTTAAAAGATTCTAGAAGGTTCAGAGACTAGAAGGTGAGCCTAACAATAATCCTTCATTAGCGCCCTGCATCCTTTAATATAGGATGATGAGATAGTCCACGCTCCTTTGAAAATAGGAGATAAGTGTAACCACTAGGTCGCTGGTTCGAATCCAGTCCCCGGAGCCAGACCAAGCATCAACAGAGGTAGACCAGGTTCCTAGACCTGGTCTTTGTCATATCTAAGATTAACTTCTCTCTGTTAGACGGTTCGAGCCCGGTTGCCTTAAAATGTGTATGTGTTACATATAGGTTGGAACCGAAAAAAATGATGGTTCTCTCGTTAACGCCTTTGTAAATCGGTTCCGAAGTCGACCTTAAGCCATATGGCAACCAAGCAGGACAAATTCCGACCTGGTTCCATGACCGATTCAAAGCTTGTCATAAGCACGTTTTCTCTTTTTGAACTGCCTGTCCAGAAAAGGTATTTTATTATCGTGATAATCAATCAGAACTTTGGGGCTTGAGCTGTGCATGAGACGCCCTACGTATTGAGTTAGCTTCCCCTCGAATACAAAAGGAAAGGCTAAGACAAGTGACTCTATGTTTTTTATGCTCATACCCTCGCCGAAAATCTGACCAGTTGCCAACAATACCTGGTAATGGCCGTCCTCAATCTGTTTGAGTTTAGATATACGACTGGCATTTGAATCATCACCAGTAAAGATTAATGTTTCGCATCGTCCTTTAAGATATAGCTCTAAGATTTTTAGATGGTCTTTACGCTCACTGAGCACTAATGTCTTTCGGCCGAGTTTAACCTGATCTAAAATATCACCAATCATTAAGGCGTTTCGAGAAGTATCATAGCTGATAACCTTAGCTATCAGATCAAAATGATCGGTCTTCCAATTGAACGGAATACTCAAATTTGTTTCTCGGATGACAATATCGTATTTGCGCTGAAGCTTGAATGATTCGTCGTTTTTGGTCGGCATTTCAGCGATAACATCGCCAATATAAACATAAATTAACTGTTCATCATTATGCTTACGTTTTGGTGTAGCTGTTAACCCGTATAAATATTCTGGATTAAGGCTAGCTATAACCCCACGAAATGTCTTGGCTGGTATATGATGACACTCATCAACAATAATAGTGCCGAACTTATCCCTATAGTCTCCTAAATCTTTGACGCGTGCAAAGCTTTGCAATAGGCCGACTGTGATTTCTTTGCCAACAGCCTTTTTTGTACTGGAAAATCTACCGATATGAGCTTTTGGAATATTTAGATCCGTCTGTATACGATCAACCCACTGGTCCAGTAATTGCTTCCGATGTACTAGTATTAATGCTGGTCTTTGATGCCTGGCAATCAGCTCCATCCCCATCATAGTTTTTCCACTGCCTGGGGGCGCTACTATAACCCCCTGCTTCTCAGCCTCAGCCGATTCAACAATACTCTTTTGATTCTCATTTAGCACAATACTACTTTTAAATCTACACTTAGGCAGTTTTGGTGTATCGAAACTAATATCATATTTTATGTCGTTCTCGTAAAGAAATCTGAGCAACCGTGACAAAAAACCACGAGGTAGTGTAATATTTTTATCGGATTCATCTATCAGACGAAAGTACTTTTGCACTTGATAAATCGATATACCCAGTCGTTTCTTTGTTAAATACTCCGTATTGAGAAAATTGAGTTGTTCTTTTAAAAAGCCTACAAGTGGACCACTCAGCTGAGCTTTTTGAAGTGTAATATTCTGACCGACATTAATTTTCAGCTTCTTACTCTTAACCGAAAGGGTTTCTTGGCCTGATTCGTTAATAGCAAGATTGTAGGCAGTATCTAGCTCGCTATCTGAGTAACGCTTAATTTTTTTAAGTACTAGAAATTGATCTTCATATGGTTCAGCAGTTGCAGGATTGATAAAAATTGTATTATCACTTTTAACTGACTTACCCTGGAAAGGCAAAGCGATCAGGTTACCAAAACCTCCTTTGGCAATGGCATCTTGGCTTGGGAACAATCGGTCGAAACTAGCCTCTTTATCAAATGGCGAAAGGCCTAGTGCTTTTCTCGCAACTTCCAGCCCGATCGTACGGCATTTGTGACAGGGATAGGCATTCTCAAAGAAAACCCAAACGTGACCACCGTTACCTGATCTTGACCGCTCAATATATGAAACGAGACCAATTTTTTGCATGCCTTGGTGATATGCTAGGCAATCATTAAGCCAATTATTGCCATCAAAATCGGCTGCTAGGAAGTAGGATGTATTATCCTCAAGAATTGGATAAATCCCGATTGTGACCTGTCCAAGTAAGTGTTTATGGATTACCGAGTCGGTTAATGCTGTTAACTGTTTATTTTTAAAATCCTTTATAGTTCCGCCAACAGCTTTATAAGCATTGAATTCGTTCCAGTCGAAGGTGTAGTCAGGGAAATAGCCGCCAGTTTTGTCCCATCTCCTGGCAAACACATCATCTCGCCCACGAAATAAAGAACGATATAGCTTAATCTTATCGTCGGCCTGCATAGCTAAATCCTCTGATAACATGTAACGTTATCTCTACTTGATATATCCCCATTTCACTTCCCATTAGTTAGCCAATAACCGGATTTATCTGAACCTACGCGAGAAATATGTCCGCGCTCTTTCAAACTTGCAAGCGCACGCTGGACAGTCTTAGACGTTTTGTTGATCTTATTAGCAATCTCTAGGTAAGTAGCGTAGGGGTTGTTTATTATGACTTTTAGCACAGCTTGTTCGGTCTTATTTAAGGGAGCACCTAAAGGTATGCCGACCACACCTTGGTTGTTTTTAAACTCCGATATCGCCTCGGCAAGCGCCATCAACATAAACTCTGCGAAGATGGCGCTATCATTTTCTTTAGTAGATTGCTGAATTGCTGCATAGTACTCTTCTTGTTGTCTTGCAATAATCGTCTCAACAGGTAGCCATCCGAATACTGGGTTCTCCTGATAGAGGAGTAGCGTTTGCCACATTCTCCCCATGCGACCATTACCGTCGGCGAATGGATGAATAAACTCGAATTCGTAATGGAAAATACATGATTTTACAATCTGTGGTAAATCAGTTGTTTTAGTCCATACTAGTAGTTGATCTACAAGTTCTGGCACTTGATTTGCCGGTGGAGCAACATGTATTGGTATCTTACCGGCAAATACTCCGACACCACCGCTTCGAAACCGACCATGCTCTTCGACAGTATCTTTGGTCATTTGCTCGTGTTCTGCTAGCAAATCTGTGGCATTGTAAGGATCGCAGTCAAGTAATTTATCATAAGCCTTAATAGCATTCTTAACTTCTAGAATATCGCGCTTTAGGCCAATAACAGTCTTACCGTCAATAACATCGGCTACTTGCTCTAAGCTTAATGTATTTGCCTCTATATATAGTGACGAACGTATAGTCTTAATACGATTTTCTCGACGCAGATAAGGTGTAAGAACTTGTTCACGTATAATATTTATACGCTCCAAGTCCTGTGCTATTTGATATACTAGATTGGTGATTTTCGGAGTTATTTTATAGATTGGTGAATAATCTTTCATATACTTCCATTATATCATAACTTTTCCATAAAATGTCCTAGTAAATGTCTGAGTAAATGACCTTGTAATTTTAGTGCATCTAAGAATAATTTGACAATTTGAACAGCTAAGCTACAGCGATCCTAAAATTTAGGTAGTATAAGCACTTGGTTCAAATCCGACCTTCGGAGCCAAGCATAAGCAATATGCAAAATTATAGATTTGATATATACATATACTTATGAGTGCGAATTTTGAAAGTCAAGACCCTCTCGATCAGCTTGTTATTGAATATGACACCTCAGAAATGGAAGATTACCAGTTACGTCTTAATCAAGCTAAAGAAATATTTAATGATCGTCTATTTTCCGCTGCACAGCAAATTGCTGCAGGTGGCGTTAGAAAAGTTTTAGGAAATATGCGCTTGAAAAAGATAATGAAAAACGCAAATGAATCAGGTTGTGTAGTGCTTAATAGTTCAATTAATGGCCGGATGTTAGCTCTGTCAACCTATCCTTTCTGCGAACACCTTGTCTTTAGCTTAAATTAACTCATTGAGTTAGCACTCCATGGCTTAAAAGCCGTGGCTTCTGGTTAGCTCCTGCTTGATGCTATTGACTTTGTATGTGGGCTTTAATATGAGAAATAAATTTTCTAATAAACAATGGCGTAATTAACAAGTATTCTCTCAAAGAAACTGGGGATATGAAGCAAGCATATGCAGGAAAAATATTATTGATTCAGAGTTAAAGCTTCTTCAGATAGAACAATTACTGGAAAATTACCGTATAATCATGATGAACCTCTTAAAACCATTGCCGAGAACAAAATGAAACCAATAAAGAATTAACTATCACGAATCTCCTGATGTAGTGTCTCAAAATGTCTCATTTTTCGTGGAGTATATCTATTAAAATGTTCAAGACCTGTATGGGGAGCCAAGCATAAGCACTATAAGATTTCTTTGGAAATCTTTTTTTAATCATTGTCAGTAAGTGGCTTTATAAGCAGTCTTCAAGATTTAGTCAACATAGCCAACTCCGACTCATCTAGCTGAAAGTTACAAAGTATGTC
>DAHXLD010000017.1 GCA_027371845.1 Candidatus Saccharimonadota bacterium | reverse complement strand
GTTCGCATCAACCAATGGGGGGAATGCTTTTTCTTTTCTGCCAAAACTTTTAGTCTTTGGCGAGTATTTTCTTCTAGTTTTATTCCTTGAGTTGTTGCCATTTAATGATAGTAGCACCTATTGCGTATTAGTGCAATTCTTAGGTTACATTCAAAAGTTGATTCCACCTATTAATTTCTTTAACTAACTCTCTATATATGGCAGGTGTCAGGTTCACCAAGAGAGAATTACAGATAAGAATTGGTTATAAATTTATAACACATTAGTTTATTGCCAAATCTAATCTCTTAAATAGATTGATTCTCTTCTGGGTTTTGATAAGATATTAAGTAATGGGAGAAGCCCGAGAAAAAATTGCAGAGCTTTATTATCGAAGTGGTTCGGTTCAGTTTGGGTTTTTTCGGTTATCGGCTCATCTAGACAACCCAGACTTACCCTTATCACCCTACTATCTTCATTACCCAAAACCAGGTGAAGATGGTAGTGAATTATTGCCAGAACTTTATTCTTTAGTAGGGCAAGAGTTTTATGACATATGTGAATCACAAAGTCCTCCTATCAGACCAATGCGCATTGCTGGCGTACCTAAGGGTGCAATGCCATTAGCTGATGCCCATGCAAGACTATATGAAAACTACCCCAAGAATCTATTAGTATTTATAAAAGAACAAGCTTCAGATAGAACTGTCTTTTTGGGTCCATATGGTGAATACTCTGAAGGTGAAGAACTTGTTATTGATGAAGACCATACCTCAGGTGGTCGGAACAAGAAACTTATTCGTGCAGTTTCATTACTCGGTGGTCTACTTGTTTTCAATATGCTTACAGTTGTTGATAGACAACAAGGGGGTGTTGAGAATATGGCTCAAGAAGGTGTAAGGTTGTTATCAATATTCACGATGGACGAATTACTAAGAATCGGTGCGGATACTGGATTTGCTACACAGCACCAAGTTGACGAGGCGTTAGAATATCGGGCGCTAAATCAATATTAAGTAATTGATTCCAGCAAATAATTTCATTAACCAAACACTTATAAATAGATTGGTCTAGGTTCACCAAATTGCAATAACAGATAGAGTTTAGCCCTTTCGCTAAACTCTATATTTTTACCTCCTCTGTTTTAAGGTTCCAAATATCTTCCGGTGAATAATATTATGACGTGACATGAAGATTACGTTTGTCATACAGTGTAATCATTATGAGCAACGCATTATTAAGTATTAGAACTGATGATACGACTAAGAAAGAGATTACAGAATTTGCTAATTCTGTTGGCTTTTCTGTTAGCGCTTTTGTAACTGTTATATTAAAGCAGGCAGTCAAAGAAGGTAGAGTGGTATTATCTCCTACTCTTGAACCTACGCCGTATCTTAAAAAGGTTATGCGAGAAGCTTTAGCAGACCGCAAAGCTGGCCGTAACTATACAACTATCAATAATGAAGCCGAACTGGACAATTTCTTTAAGAATTTGTAATGATTATCAACCTCCACATCCTGATCTATATAATCATCCGCTGAATGGTGAATGGAAGGGGTTATCGCTCAATCGCCTTCGGAGGCGACTGGCGAGCTCATTTCGAGCTTACGGATAATGAAACAGTAGCATGGTTTGTTGCTTGCGGGACACCCAGTCAACTTTACAAGTAAGCCGAAGGACTAGGGGCTGGCGAAAGTTTATTCCAGCGTATAATCTCATCATAGATAAGGTTCCATTTTGTCTCAATCAGGATCACCATAGGTAAGTTACAGATACGATTTGACTATAAATTTAGGTTTCAAAAGTTTGTCACCGAATACCATCAGTTAAATAGTTCGATTCTTGAGTGGTCTGTTAGTCCTCAAGCGCTACAAGTTCACCTTCGTAACCACGAAAGATAAAAAGCCCAGCCTGATATGGAAGCCAGAAATCAGCTGCTTCAAATTTTTCAGCTTCTTCTAGCGCGTGAACTGCTTCAATGCCTACTACTGAAACAGGGTCGTCATTTTGCATCTGATTGAATGAGAGAAAATCGAAATATTGAACAGCGCCTATAGCAAGTTGAGCAAGGCTTTGTTCACGGATTGGGAGTGCTACGCCAAGCCACTGTTCTTTAATAAAATCAGGTGCACCACCTTGTGGAACTTGTTTTAACGTGAATAGTGCTAACACAGGCCCATATGTTTGAGTAAGCGCTTGCTTGACTTCAGGAGATAATTCGGACATGAAATAATTCTCTCATTCCATTTGAGGATTAGCAATTATTAGCGTATTCCAGCGTATAAATTCCGAGATGCTTTGTTTATAAATCGGACCCCCTTGGGATCACCAAACTAAAATAACAGTCTGGTATTATAACCTGCCTATGTGCTAGTTTCTGCATTTTACCAAATCTGTTTCAAGACTCCGGAATCGTTTTTAGGTCATTTCCAAGCACATTCTTATTGACATAATGTATATTCATGCAATATACTTAGTAATATGAGAGAACTAATCAAACCAATGAAATTTGATTGGGATAACGGTAATCTCAGTAAAAACTATGAGAAGCATAATGTTACATGGCAAGAAGCTGAAAATATATTTAACAATGAGCCTATAACTGTTGAAGACGATGAGGTGCATTCTGCTTCTGAAAAAAGATATAGTGCACTAGGAAAGACCCAGAAGGGTCGAAAACTCTTTGTGGTTTTTACATTAAGGAATAGTAAGGTAAGAATTATATCGGCAAGAGATATGAATAAGAAAGAAAGGATTATATATGAAACAACTGAAAAAGATTCCACAGTTTAAAACTGAAGATGAAGAGAGAGAATTTTGGGCTACTCACGACTCTACAGATTATATTGATTGGTCTAAGGCTGAAAAGACTGTGTTTCCTAACCTTAAACCATCAACGGAGGTTATTTCATTACGCTTACCAGCCTTTCTATTGTATGATTTAAAATCTATAGCTAATCAGAAAGACGTACCATATCAGTCATTAATGAAAGTATATCTTAGCGAGAAAGTTAAAGAAGAACGACAATCTGCTATAGCTAAATAGGGAAATATCAAAATATGCCTTCTTATTTATAGGTTAACCACCAGAGATTCCTGGCAATTTAGATACTAATGCGAGTGGAATAAATGGATAGAAACACAAAAAATAGCTATATTTATTATTCTGGTATCGCATTTTCACAATAAGGTAGGAGTTTATCAATAGGGAAACTTACAAAACTAGTTCAAGACACCGATATAGTCGGTGGTTATGTAGTTATCAAAGCTGATAACTTTAATATGGCGACTGACATAGCCAAGACTTCGCCACACGCACAATGAGGTGGATTGACTGAAGTACGGCTTTGTAGAGATTTATAAATAGTTCAATTCCTAGCGCTTTAACAGTATCAGGAATTAATGCTCTTATTGCATTAACTATCTTCTACCTAGCTATCAGTTCTCGCTTGATTTGGTTTCAGTTCGATTCCCCTAAGTCTTCTGCTATGCTTAACTGATGAAATATAAGAACGCTGTAGCTGTCATAGCGATTGGCGTAGGTGTTATTGGCTATATACCGTATATTTCCACTATATTTAATGGTAAGACCAAACCACACACATTCTCTTGGCTAGTTTGGGGCGTACTAACGGGTATCGCTTTTGTTGCCCAACTTGTTGGAAAGGGTGGAGCAGGAGCATGGGTGACAGGATTCACCACATTAGTTTGCTTTACAATCTTTACCCTAGCTTTGTTAAAAGGCGAACTTAAATTTCCTCTAACTGACTGGCTGTGCCTTGCTGGTGCGGGACTTACTCTTATTTTGTGGGCTATTACGAAGAATCCATTAACAGCTATTATTTTAGTTACACTAATAGATATACTGGGCTTTATACCTACACTCAGGAAATCTTATTCAAAACCTTATAGTGAAGCAGCTTTTACTTATACAATGAGTGGTATTAAGTTCTTGATAAGTATCTTTGCGCTAGAAACGTTTACTGCCGTCACGATTATATATCCAGCTTCTCTGGTTATTACGAATCTAGGTTTTGTAATTATGATACTTTATCGCAGAAAGAGCTTGGCTTTTATCACTTCCACCAAGAGTTAAGCCAATCCATTAAATAGTTCGATCGTGCCAGGGTTATTTGTTAATATAATAGCAATGATATTAATGCAACTTAATGTTTGGGGCGGAAGACTAGAAAAACAAATCCTAGACCTCATCGTCCAGGAACAACCTGACATAATCTGTTTACAAGAGGCTGTGTCAATTAAGGGTGGTGGTAATGGAGGATTGTTTTTAACTGTAGATAAAATTAAAAAGCTTTATAGCATGAATCTTGCTTACTCCCCCGTTTTTAGCTTTTCATTCATGAGAAGGAAGGCAGAATTTGGCAATGCTATCTTTTCTAAAGATAAAATTTTGAATGAAGACACTGTATTTACACGTCTGGAATATAAAAAAGATTTTGATTTTGAAAGTGACGACTACAATATCAAGAACTTATTACATGTAACCATTGATAACAAAGGAAGGCAACTTCATATATTAACTCACCATGGTCATCATGTGCCCAATCATAAGAGGGGCAATGAAGAAACATTGCGCCAATGCAATCAAATCGTTGAATACATTAAGGGCTTGAAGGGCGAGATTATACTAACTGGAGACTTTAATCTTGAGCCAGACAGTGAATCCATGCAACAGATCAATAAGGTGCTTAGAAATTTACCTATTGAAGCGGGGCTAACTACAACGAGAACTTCTTTAACGCTTAAAACCGAAGTCTGTGACTATATTTTTGTTAATGATAAAGTTAAGGTTAAAGAATTTAAACCTCTAGACGATATTGTTTCAGATCACAAAGCTTTGATTTTGAAGTTTGAGTAGCCGGTTCCGCTAAATTATTTCTCTTGATAGACTCTCACAAATCTAATTGGTAAGTATAATATTTGATATATTAATTAATTTTAGCTTGTTGTAATCTGTTAATGCAGTTCGATTCTGTTCGGGTAATTTGGTATGATTAGGTCATGGAGTACTCAGTAAAAGTAAAAAACCTCTCAGTTACACTTGGTGGACATTTTAAAGCTCTTAAAAATATAAACCTAGAATTGCCCATTGGTAGAACTATTGGTTTCATTGGACCATCAGGTGCCGGCAAAACCACCCTTATACGGTGTATAGTGGGAGCTTTGAGAATAAATCTAAACGAGATAACCGTGTTTGATAAGCTGGCAGGCTCTCAAGACTTACGCCAACAAGTCAACTATATGACGCAGGAACTGTCCGTCTATCCTGACCTCACGGTAAAAGAAAATCTAAAATATTTTATAACAATGGCAGGTTATTCTAGAAAAGCGGCAAAAGATATGCTAATAGAAGTTCTCAGATTGGTGGATATGACCAATATATCTGAAAGCTTAGTTAGTAACCTGTCGAGCGGTCAGAAGCAAAGGGTGTCGCTGGCGGTTGCTTTAATTGGTTCTCCGAAACTCATAGTTCTAGATGAACCGACAGTGGGATTAGACCCGGTGCTTCGAGAAAAACTTTGGAACTTATTTAGTAACTTAGCCAGCAAAGGGACAACTTTAATTATTTCTAGTCATTCTATGGAAGAAGCTGGAAGATGTGATGATTTGGTTCTTATAAGAGACGGTAGGCTAGTTGCTCACAGTTCGCCAACGGAGTTGCTTCACAGGACGGGTACCAAAACTGTAGAAGAAAGTTTTTTGAAGCTGGTTGGAGATAAAGAATGAGTTTTATAAAAACACTTGCTACTACAAAAAGAGTTTTAAGCCAGCTAGGACATGATCGTAGAACGTTAGCTTTGTTATTTATAGTGCCACCCGCACTTTTAACTATTCTTAAATACGTTTTTCAGGGTGAACCTAGAGTTTTTGCCACTATTGCACCAATGTTACTTGGAATATTTCCAATGATAATAATGTTTCTAATAACATCTATAGTAACTCTGAGAGAACGTTCCAGTGGAACTCTAAACAGGTTGATGACGATGCCAATATCTAAATCTGATTTTATTTTTGGCTATGCAATAGCTTTTTGTTTATTGGGACTTGTACAGGCAATGATTTCTAGTGGGGTTATGCTCGGATTATTGCGGGTTACTGTAATCGGTGGAAGCATAACGACTATGATAGTAGCTGTTCTGGCTGCTTTTCTAGGAACAGCTCTAGGCCTATTTACAAGTGCTTTCGCTAGTAGTGAGTTTCAAGCAGTTCAATTTTTGCCGGCCTTAATTTTCCCTCAGTTATTAGTGTGTGGTCTATTTGTCGCCCGAACAGAAATGGCTAAACCACTGCAGTGGTTGGCGGATATTATGCCCTTAACCTATAGCGTGGATGCAATGAAACAAGTAACAATTAGCTCTTCATGGACGAATGTTCTTAGCCGAGATTTAATTGTAGTTGCTTGTTTTGCTGTTGTGGCCTTGATTTTAGGGGCCGCCACCATCCGAAGGCAGGAATAAGGCTACCACTCCGATCGTTACTTTAATTAAAAGCGTTTTAAAATAAAAAACAATATTTTAAAATAGAAATATCGTATAATAACCGTAAGTAATCATTTATGGAACGATTTAAAGAAAATATTCATGTTATTCATCCTAAGACCCTCTTTTTAAAGAAAAAAAGACAGGCTGGAAATTTCAATAGTAAATTAGCAGTTAAGATTACTAATATCGTTGGTTCAATGTGGAGCGCCTATTTATTTGCAATTATATCTTTATTATCTCTTCCAGCAATTCTAGTTTTACTTGATTCTCATTTTCGATCTCTTTTCCCGAAGTGGATTGTAACTGGAAGTCTCATTACTTTAATAGCTTGGATATCTCAAAACTTTTTACAGTTGGTGTTACTTCCGGTAATTATGGTTGGACAGAACGTTATTCAAGATCATCAACAAGCTAAAGCCGAAGCCGATCATCGAACTTTAACCTATATTGCCAATCTTCAGGAAGAACAGATGCAAGAATTTAGGGACATTAAACAGAAGTTGTTAATTAAATGAC
This sequence comes from Candidatus Saccharimonadota bacterium, assembly GCA_027371845.1. Classification (GTDB taxonomy): domain Bacteria; phylum Patescibacteriota; class Saccharimonadia; order Saccharimonadales; family UBA4665; genus JAJZMH01. The sequence continues at coordinate 53,202 of DAHXLD010000017.1, read as the reverse complement.
CAAAGTTATTGTTGACGTGAGAGAACCACATGAATTTAGTTTGGGCCACTTCAAAGACTCAATTAACGTTCCTCTTTCAAGATTCTCAGATAAAGAGTTTGTATTAGCAAAATTTTCAGTCGATGACCAGATAATAGTTTATTGTCGTAGCGGGGGACGAGCAAGCTTAGCCGAACAGCTTCTCAAGTCTTATGGATACAAGAACGTAGTCAACTTAATCAATCAGGAATATTTGGAACATAATATAAATAATATTTAAATTGTTGACTACCTTAAAGCTTAAGCATAAAATAAACGTACAAGATAAAGTTAATCAAGGAACTAAAAATGAGAAAAAAATTAAATAGTTTTTCAATCTTCGGGGCTGTATTTAGCCTAGTGATCGTAGGTAGTACTTCTGCTGTAATGGCTTTAGCGACTTCAGGTAATGTCGTAGCAAAAACTGCGACTTCTAATGTTTCAACAACCGTTCAACAGAAGCAACAAGTTAAAACTCAAGCACAACTTCAAGCTCGAGCTCGAATTTGCCAACAGCGACAGGCTACCATTACTAAGATTATGAGTAATGTAACAACAAGGGTTAATAATCAACTTACCTTATTTAATAAGATTGCAACCAATGTTGAGAACTTCTATAACAGTTCAGCTTCAAAACACAGCGTAACTAACTACTCCCAACTAGTCCAAGACATTAATCAGGCCCGATTACAGGCTTTAAGTGATCAAACAAATCTAGACGTAAATGCTAGTTTTTCTTGTTCGGCTAATAGTCCAAGAGGGATGGTAACAACCTTCCAGGGATACATGAAGACTGAAATAACCGATTTACAGAATTATCGAACATCAATTAAGAATTTAATAGTAGCCGTTGCTAAGGCTAATGGTTTAACGCTAAGTAACGCAAATTAGGGGGATATAGATATATGAAAATTAAATCACAATCAGGCTTTTCGGTAGTAGAAACATTACTTTTAGTAGTATTAGTGTTAGCGATTGCCGGTATAGGTTACTATGTATGGCACGCTAATAAATCTTCTCTCGCTCCATCAACCAGTAACGTTGTTAAGCAAGCTGCCTATAAGTCACCTCCTGTTACTACTGCCAGCGCTCCAGCTATCACGTCTAAAACTGGCTTAACGTCGGCTTATCAGCTACTAAATCAAACGAGTATCTATTCCAATAATACTGATTCATCACAATTAAGCGTTCAAAGTAACGGTCTTTAATTAGTAGATATTTAAGAATAACCCGAAAAGTAATCATTCTTAATCTGATTCTTGGGTATTCCTAGCTTGATAAGATTCTCTTTGGTATCAATTACCATGGAGTCTGTTCCAGATATGTAAAAGGTTCTTTCCATAAAGTCCGGGATATGTTCTTTAATTCGATCAGGGGTTATTCTTCCCTCAACAAAATTATCTTGGTCTAACTTTAGATTCCGACCTGTTAAGAAGTAAAAAACTCTAATACCAAGTTCTTTTTTAGCCTTATCAAAGATACTCTTGTAGGCTAGATCGTCTACGTGTTTGGATGAATACAGTAACACAACGTCTCGACGTTGATTTTTATCTAATAAATATTTAATCATGCTTCGATAAGGAGTTATACCTATACCTCCGGCTATAAAGGCAAGTTTCTCTCTTGGGTTATTAGGCATAACAAAGTCTCCCGCTAGATGGGCGGCAGATACCATTGAGTTACCCTCTAGAGCTAACATTGATTCTTTAAAACTACTCCCATTATTAAAGAACTTCACTCCAATTCTAATATTGGTTTCAGTTGGAGAGGAAGCTAAGGTAAAATAACGTCTATTACCTCTAGAGTCTGTATTTAAATGGGGTATAGTCCATTCCATATATTGACCCGGCAAAAAGTTAAAATCCTTATCCGGCTCAAATATAAAATCTGCACTGTCTGGAGTAGTTCTGATCTTCCTAATTAGAGTTGGCAAGATTCGAACCTTAGGGCTTACTATAAACGAGTAAACATTTCCAATTACTAGACTAATCTCCGGAGAAGTATACCAATTTAGAAAATGTACTTGTGGGGGCAGTAAGAACCCTACGATTGCCGCATAAATGGACTGTTTCTTTTGGGTGGTGGGAGAAGTTAATGGCTCGGTTAGCATAACAAAACCTAAGAAGAATACCGATGATGAAAAAATCATGTCATAAATACTTGTTCCGACACTTACTTTCGAGATCAGAGCAAAAAAGATGGTTGAAATAGTGGTGACTATAAAATAGATAATAACCATTCGAGCTCTATGAATCTTTCTAACAAGCAAAATCCCACCAATAATTACGAAGGGTAATAAAACTCCAGTTCCTACCCACCAACTAGCTGATTGTTTGGGGCCAAAAGCTGTTAACACCACCGCGATGGCTGCTGGGTTAAAAAGATGTTTCTTTTTAACCGCCAGAATATACTTAGATGCCATAGCTAGCCCAGCGGCACTTATAAAGAACATAACATTATATAGACCAAGAGTAGGAGAAATTATTAGAGCGAGTATTAATCCGGTAATAATTGCTGAATCACTTCCAGTTGGTGCATCAAAAAAATTAGCTAATATTTTATTAATAAAATAACTAGCTCCGACTAAAATAGAACTCGACACTAAAATGGAAAAAGGGTTATAACTTATGTCCTTAAAGATTGCGAGTACAAAGGCAGCCCCCAGTAAACCTGCTAAATAATAAATTAATAATCTATACATTGAGAAACTGTCAATAATTCTATCTAATTTTTTAAGCATGAACGGTGTACCTTTCAAATTTGCTGGTTAAGGTTGCTATTCCTTTTTTGTCAATCATATAGGCTTCAAATCCAACCATATTTTCAATGAAATTAATTCCTCTAACTCCCATAGCAAAGGCTGCTGTGGCAAATCGATCGGCCTCATATACATCAGGCCCGATGACTGATATACTTGCTATTTCATCGGCTTTTTTATAATTTAAGGGGTTATAAATGTGCTGCCCCCTAATGTACGTACCAGAAGTAGCTATGCCCATGTCCTTTAATTTTATTACCTTTACAATAGCATTAATATCAAAAGGGTTTCTAATTCCAACCCTGAAATATGACATATCTTTTGGTTTACCGTGAGCTTCAATATCTCCTCCGGCTTCAATAAAAAAATTTGAGTATCCAGCTTTTAACATTTTTTGAGCTCCATTTCTTATTGACCAACCTTTAACAATTCCAGACGGATCAAATCTTCCATTTTTCTTTTTAATATCAAAATATCCGAAAGTTTCTTCTTTGGTTTTTTGACTTAACTTTAATATCTCATCTAAATCTTTAGAAATCATTTCTTTTTTTATTGTCCCCTTGTTAAATAAACTAATTTCACTAGATCTTTTATAAGTGCTAAATCTATTATCTACTTCTTTAAAATATCCAAAAATCTGGTCAAAAATATTATCACTAACCACATCAACAACCTCGATTGTTATCGGCATTCCCATTATTATTTCTGTTTTACGCACTGGCCTTAGATAAAGCATTAGACAATGATTGAATAAAAGCTTGCGATGTAAAAGTAGCCCCACTAATTATCTGAACATTTGAATTTTGAGATTGAATAGCCTCTTGTTTTAAGTAAGGCATAGCTTGTTGATTTATATATACTGAAGTTGAATGGGAGTTTGGGTATTGAAGAAACTTAACGTTTGTGACTTTACCACCACTAACCGTTACAGCAACTTGGACTTGACCATAATATGCATCAGCGACACTTCCATTGTAGGTTCCATCTTTATAGTGCGTATTGGTTGAAGCGGCTGTCTGAGAACCCCCACTAGACGTGTTAGAAGCCGTATTAGACCCCCCAGAGGTTGTTGCAGTTTGTGAGGCAGCGCTGGAAGACGATGACGAGCTTTGTCCCTTAGATAGCGAAGCAGGCTTAGCAAGAACGGGCCTTTGATGTCTTATCCCAACACTATAAACGATAAAAATTCCTAATATAGCAATACCAACGACAAATTTTCTCATATATCTTTCTTTATTTAATCAAATGCTATTTAAATATTATTTGCTGTATTTTAGCTTACATTTTAACTTAAGGGTATCTTAATAATAAAACTTGTTCCTTTGTTTATTTTAGATTTAACCTCAATAGTCCCTTTGTGTTTTTTTACAATATCTTTAGCCACTGAAAGTCCTAGCCCAAAACCATTTTTGGATTTAAAGACCTTAGAACGGTAATATCTTTCGAATATATGGGGGATCTCATCTTCTGCTATACCATAACCTTGATCGGTAATTTTAATAATAACCTGATTATTAGACCTATTTATATTAAATAAAATTTTACTTTTAGGCGGGCTGTATTTAATGGCATTATCTAATAATATACTTAGCAGTTGAATCATTTTGAATTTAGAAGCTTTTAGATTAATCTTAGCTACTTTAGTGTCTATTCTTATCTTTTTAGATTTAGCTAAAAGATTAATATTTTCAATAGCTTGAGTGGATATTTCTTGGGTATTAATCTCTTCAAATTGATCTTCTTTTTCTCCTCTAGCTATTAATAAAAGATAATTTATTAAATTATCTAAAGTGTTTAAATCTTTTAAATTATCTTTTAAGGTTTTAATTAGTTCTTTAGGATTTTCCTTCGGTTTCAACAGAGCAAGCTCAGTAGCTATTTTTAATGAAGTTAGAGGGGTCTTGAGTTCATGACTGGCTTCTTCGCTAAACCTTACTTGAGCTAAATGAGCTTCTTTTATGGGCTTTAGCGTTCGTTTGGCTAGAAAATAGCCAGCTAGGCTAGATAAAACTAGTACCGAAGCATTTAAATAAAAAAAATCTAGAACTAAGTGCCCTGAACTTACTCTGAGTTCACTACCGATAATAGAGGGACTTTTAACTTGATCGGTTTCAGCTTTCGTTAATTCGCTATATTGGTGATCAAGACCTTCTTGAATTTCTTTATTAGCAAATAAGTATAGAGCCGTAGAAAAGGCTAGACTTAAAGCCAGGGCAAGCATGACATACCAAAGAGTTAATTTTAAGACAGCCGATTTAAACATTATTTACTTTTTAAGCCCTATTTTATATCCAAAACCTCTTACAGTATGAATTAATTCGGGTTTTAATGGAAATGCTTTGTCTATTTTTTTCCTTAAGTATCCGATATAAACCTCAATAGTATTTTTGACCACAAAGCTTTCATCATTCCATAAATGACTAATAATTTTATCTTTTGAAATTATCTGATTCTTATTAAACATTAAATAACTTAATAGCCTATATTCTTTTGAAGATAATTTTATGACCTGTCCGTTTCTCTTAACAATGTTACTAGAGGTATCTAGAGTTAAATCATCGATTTTTAAGATTGGTCCTACTATTTGTTTGGGACGTTTGGATAACGCTTTAATTCGAGCCTGTAATTCACTTAAAGAAAAAGGTTTTGGCAAATAATCATCGGCTCCCGAGCTTAATCCTTTAACCTTATTTTTAACATCATCTAAAGCTGTTAACATTAGAATTGGAGTATTAACTTTTATATTTCGAAGATGTTTTGTTAGACTAATCCCGTCATATTTTCCTGGAAGCATTAAATCCATAATGATTAAATCAAGACTTTTATCTTTAGCTAAACCCAGCCCCTTATCTGAATCAAAAGCTATCTTTACCTGATGATCTTCTAATTCTAAGGTTTTTTTTAAGGTTAAAGCAATTCTGGTTTCGTCCTCGATTATTAATATTTTCATATCTAAATTTTAACTTAAAGAAAGTGAAGATTAGCTGAATTAAATCATATTTTTTGTTAAAATGAAAATTAATGAAGATTATAGTTTTTGGAGGGGATGGTTTTTGCGGTTGGCCAACAGCTCTTCATTTGTCAAATAAAGGACACAAGATTTTAATTGTTGATAATCTTAGTCGCAGGAAAATAGACATTGAACTTGGAACAAACTCCCTAACCCCAATAGAAGATATTGAGACCCGCATAAAAACTTGGAATAAGATATCTAAAAACAAGATTTCTTTTTATAAACTAGACATTGCTAAAAATTATTTTGAATTAAAAGAGCTTTTTAAATCCTTTAAACCAGAGGCCGTCGTTCATTTTGCCGAACAACGTTCAGCTCCTTATTCAATGAAGAATTCTTCAACGAAATCATATACCGTCGACAATAATGTTAATGCAACTCATAATATCCTAAACGCCATTGTCGAAACTAGGCTAGATTGCCATATTGTGCATTTAGGTACAATGGGCGTATACGGCTACGGCTGGACCGGTAAGAACCCTATACCTGAAGGTTATGTAAAGGTCTTAGTTGGAACAACTAGAGAAGAAAAAGAGATTCTTCATCCAGCTAATCCAGGATCGGTTTATCATATGACCAAGACTCTTGATCAGTTGATGTTTGGTTTTTACTGCAAAAACGATAGTTTAAGAATTACCGATCTTCATCAGGGCATTGTTTGGGGGACTCAAACCGACGAAACTAAACTAGATAAGAAGTTAATCAACAGATTTGATTATGATGGAGATTACGGAACGGTTTTAAATCGATTCTTAATGCAAGCTGCCATAAATCATCCCTTAACAATTTATGGAAAAGGTGGCCAAACTAGAGCCTTCATAAATATATCAGATACCGTTAAGTGTATTAATATAGCTATTAATAATCCCCCCAAAAAAGGCGATAGACCATCGATATTTAATCAAGCCACCGAAACCAGAAAATTAAGTGATCTGGCTAAATTAATATCAAAAAAGACCTCTGCAAAGATTAGCTATGTCGAGAATCCAAGAAAAGAAGACCCCCGAAATGATTTAGTGGTAGATAATTCGAAATTCTTAAAACTTGGACTTAAGCCCAAAACCTTAAACGAAGGCTTAATGGATGAAGTTCAAAACATAACCCTGAAATATAAGGACCGAGTAAACTTAAAGACTATCTATCCTACCAGCAAGTGGGTTGTCAAATAGCTTATTTCGCTTTATTTAAACTATTAATATGATCTTGTTTTATGATCTCTAATTGATTTTCGATAAGAGATCTATTTATTCTAATTAAATCGGCGATAACTCCTAAGGTATATGAAATAAACGACGCAATTAGTAAGATTGCCCCCAGGAGTAAAGACTGAAGGTGGTGTGCTCCAAACGGATTTTTAGTTGTAATAACTAAATACAAATAATGTATAAACGGGATCAGACCTACGATTAGAAAAAACGTTCCAAGGCTAAAGAATAAAGCGTAGGGTTTATACATTATAAAAGCTCTTATAATGGTAATAGCCGATTTTCTAATATGTTGCCAGGAAGACTTGAATTGTCTTGAGTCTCTTAATTTAGGATTAGTTTTAATTGGGATTATAACGATTTTGTGTCCTTTGTGAGCGGCTTGAATGGTAGTCTCAGTTGCCCAACTATAGTCAGCTACTGGATTAAGTTGTAGTGCCGCTTGTTTTGAATAAGCCCTAAAGCCACTAATAGCATCAGGAATATTTGTACCGGCGGCCATATTCAAAATACTGGTTCCTAGCTTTTGAAAAAACTTTTTAGATAATGAGAAATGATCGATTGTTTGAGTTTGACGATCTCCAATAACTAAATCAGCTTTTTTATCTAATATTGGTTTTATTAAATCCGGGATCCTGTCTTGAGGATACTGATTGTCTCCTTCGGTTAAGGCAATTATATCAGCTCCCATTTCGAGAGCTCGATTTAAACCTTGACGAAATGATCGGCTTAAACCTTGATTCTTGGTGTGATGAATAAAATGCTTTACCCCAAATTTTTTAGCAACTTCTACCGTTTTATCGTCGCACCCATCATCAATTAATAAGATTTCGATTTGATCGATTTTAGGTATAGATTTTGGAATTGTTTTAAGAACTAACGGTAAGGTTTTTTCCTCATTTAAACAAGGAATCATAATTACTAATTTCATAAATCTCTCTTTTTTCGCTAATGAAAGCATATTATAGCCTAAAATCTGTTATAAATAAAACTAACCTCTATAATCCTTCAGTTTTTTTTCAATTGAAAAACCAAAAATTAGTTGAATATGTTTTTTTACCCTTGACGATTACTTTCTTGGTAATTTTTTTGGCTATCTTAGTTATCTTTGTAACCTTTTTACTGTGTATATACCAATTACTATCACTCCGAATAATATATGTTAGGGCACCTCCGCCTTGAAGAAATAAAACTAGAACAGCTATCGCTAAAACAGTTTTTAAGAAGGCCTTTCCCTTAAAGACGTAATATGTACCCCTTAAGACCAAGGCGAGTAATAGTATTAGCATGGGTATTAAATATCTGCCATTCATATTTTCTAGAACGGCCGTATATTTGTAAGAGATATAACCTTGGATAATCAAGGCTACAAGATAAAATAAGCTTATCAAGAAGAGTAACTGGGCATAATTGTTATTTTTAAGAATTCTTTTAATATATTTTATTAATATGAACAGTCCGTATACCCCAAGTATGGCTCCAATAGCACTTGGCAAGGGTAGAGGAGGATAATTCTTAAATTCTTGTTTCGGCCCATTGATAGCAAAAAATAATCTATACCACATCCAGTAAAACCATTGACCGATATAGAAAAAGAAATTGGTAGATGGAATGGCTTTGTGTTTAAGCACTTCGTTATGTCGTTCGAAATTTGCTTTCCAGACACTGTAACTTGAGCATTCCTTAACGGTTAATACCTTACTGCAACTAGGAGCAATAGCATGATATTCTATTAAGTTGACTAAATCTCTTTCAGCGAAACTGAATAAGCTTAAAATAATAAATATTATTAATAAGATTTTTAATATTAATGTAGTTTTTATAAAGCTTTTTAATAATGCTTTAAAAAATATTCTAAGTTTTTTAAAGTTCTTAAATACTTGATAAATCATTAGAACGACTATTGCTAGATAAATCGGTAAAAAGGCATATTTAACAATTGAAGTTAAGGTAGCTAAAATTAATAGGCCACTTATAGACACAAAATTCGCTTTTTGTTGCTTTAATTCATCTAAGATCTTAAAACTTAGCAAGACGTTGATTGGTATTAAAAGAAATAATAAATCATCGTAATTAATTTGTCCGGCTAATTGTGGAACAATCGGAATTAAAATAAAAAGAAGAATTGTCAGATTTGCTAGAGCTTTCGATATTTTAAATTTAATTAAAACTTTTCTAAAGAAATATAAACCACCAGCAAAAAAGACGATATCAATAAATCTTAATATTATTATTTGATAAATTTGAGTTTTAACGAACACTTCAATTAGCCTATAGGGCCAACTCATTAGGTAATGATACAAAAACGAAGGATCTCTCGCTAAAGCTCCAAAAGCATCGGCGTTTGGTGGCTGAGACGTTAAGTAGGGAGAAATGTAATGAGAGTAAACTTTGATTATTCCAAAATGAAAATTCTCGTCAAAGGCTTGGGGGTAAGCCGCCGTCAAAGCTATTAAGGCTGACTCTAAGACAAAAAGAATTAAAACAAAAACAAAGAATTTATTACTTGCAAGAATATTTTTGACACGTTCAATAAATCGTTTTTTCATTAATAATTAAGATTATCCCAAGTAAAGCTTAAAATATTCTAAATAAAGTTTCATTTCTTTTGAGTTAAAATACTATTATGTTTAAAAGTATTAAACAGTTTAAACCGTTAATTAGTGTTCTTATTATTTTAGCGACTATTTTAGCCGCCGTCTACTATTTGGCAAATCATAAAAATTTAATCACTTATCTAACAAAAATCTCCCCCTTATTAATACTTCTAATTGTAGGCCTTTATATACTGATGCTCTTTGTGCTCATATTTGTATTTGAATTCACCGTAAAACTTTTAAAGGTTAAATTAAATTTTAAAGATAATTTGCTCTTAAACTGTTATTCGATTTTTATGAACTTTTTTGTACCAGGTCAAACAGGCCCTATATATCGAGGATATTATTTAAAGACAAAACATAAGATTAAAGCAATCGATTTTACCTTAGCAACTGCCATATATTTTGCCATATATCTAATAATTTCAATCCTCTTTATTTTATTTGGCAGTCAATCCATACTTTTAGCTTCAGCCGCATCAATCGTTTTTATAATAGCTACCATACTGGCGGTTAGGATTTATCTAAAAAAAGAAAACTCCAAGTTAAATATTAATTCGAAAAATATTATTAATCTAGTTATTATCACGATTATACAATTACTCTTACAAACCCTAATATATCTAATTGAACTTCATAGTGTCGATAAAACAGTTTCTTTTAGAAACGCCTTAACATATTCAGGAAGTGCTGCTTTAACCATTTTTGTTTCTTTAACACCAGGCGCAATAGGGATAAGAGAGGCTTTTTTAATCTTAACGAGACATTTAAGTCATTTATCTAATTCAAGTATAATCCTAGCTAACATTATCGATCGATCGGTATTTTTAATATATCTTTTAATTCTTGGAATAATGATTTTAGTTTTTCATATTAATAAAAGAATCAAACTTAATGACAAATAAAAGTTTTCAGTTTAAAATCAGTAAAAAGTATTTATTCTTAAGATGATGAATTTTATGGAAATTAAATTCAAAAAAATATTAAAAACTATTAATCATAAAGAATTATTCTTGGCTTTCTTATTAGCTCTTAGTCTAATTCTTTTGGTATTTTTTATTGGTTTTTATAACAATAAGGTCATTATTAAGAATCCCGATCCAGCCGCTCACTATTTGCTTGAGCCAAATAACCCCTTAAAGATTTTATCTAATTGGGATGGACCTAATTATTTAAAGGTCGCAAGAAGTTCCTATAGCAACGCTTCTTTAACAATTTTTCTTCCTCTCTATCCAATTTTAATTCATTTTTTAGCTCAAGTTGTTCATTCGTATCTCGATAGTGCTTTAATCATATCTTGGATTTCTTTAGTTTTAGCAATTTATTTTTATATAAAAATATTAAAACTAGAGTTTAATAAAAAAGATAACTTTTCAATTTTAAATTATTTATTATTTTTTCTATTTTTCCCAACAGCTGTATTTTTAGTTGCTACCTACACCGAAAGTTTATTTGCTTTTTTAGCTCTGTCAGCAATTTATTTTGCTCTCAAAAAGAAATATTTTTTAAGCTCACTAAGCTCTTTACTCTTAGCTATTACTAACATTGATGCTATTTTAGTAATTTTTTTAATTATTTTAATAATGTTTGAAAATAAGGAGAATATAAGAAAAATTCTAGGATATACGGTATTGGCCTTAAGCTCAATTATTTCCTATTTATTATATTTAAAATATAAGTTTAATTCTCCTTTAGCTTTTTTGGCCTCGCAAAAGTCCCAAGGCTGGTTAAATCATAAATACCTTGAATTGATTACAGGCTTAAATCCGATTAGTCTATTGTTTGTAATCCTGCTTATAATGTCGGCCAAATATTGGTGGACACGGCGAAAAAGTTTTAGTGTTTATAGTCTTTCATTTTTACTCATTCCAATTCTGGGGAATCAATTTGGAGGGTTTAACAGGTATTTATTGATGGCTTTTCCAATGCAGTTCATGATTTACGATTATTTAAAAAATAAACCAAAACTATTAACGGCGAGTTTAATATTAACTACTATTTGTTGGTCTTATTTTGTTTTTCAATACGTAGCGGGTTATGTTGGTGGTTAGATAATTTTTATTAAATAAAATAAAGTAGCTAAATTTACTATAATTTAATCTTATCTATTCTTAATTTTAATCTTTTTTTAATAAATAAAACCGCTTAAGGATGATATAACTTAAAAGCATTTTTATTCTTAAAAGTAATCTAATATTTTTAAGGAGCAAAATGTTTAAAATATTAAGAACTAAAATAACCAGAGTATACCTAGTTTTAATAATCGTGTTTCTTAATGAAGGAACTACCTATGCCATATCAACGGGTCCGAATGTAAACCAAATATCCAGTTTTATTAAAGGAATAATCCAAATCATGGCGGGGCTGGCTGGTTTAGTAGCAACCGCTTATTTTGTTTTGGGAGGATTTAACTATATTACTTCTTCTGGAAATCCTCATCGACTTGAAAAAGCTAAACGAACCATTTTTTATTCTGCTATCGGGCTTTCTATAACAATAGCTGCTTTTGTGATTTCTAGTATTATTACAAATTTAGCGACGAGTTCTTTTGGGGGATAAATTGTTTAATATTTTTACGTTCGCATCTAGTTATAGTTATGTTGTGAGCTCACTTTCTCCTATTATTAAGACTTTTGGGGTAATCGGTTCTTTACTGTCAGTATTATTCTTGGTAATAGGTGCCTTTAATTACATAACGTCTTCGGCTAGCCCTGAAAAATTAGAAAAATCCAAAAAAATTATAAAGAATGCTTTAATTGGGCTAGTAATCGTAATTAGTGCGAGTTTTATTAGCAATTTTTTAATAAATACCTACGGACCCGTTAATAACCATCAAGCAACCAGTATTCCTTCTATTAGTGCAATTAAAACTAACAAATCCTCTAATGGATTAATTGATATCGTTATAAAAACTATTAGCGGAGTATTGGGCAGTATCATTGAGACGATCGGGATACCTTTTATAGCCGCCTTAGCCTACTTTTTAAAAGCCACGCCTTTAGTGAGCACCAATACGGCCGTTTTAAAACTTTGGTTAATTTGTTTAGGGATTGCTGACGGGCTTTTAATTCTTGCCATTACCTTAATAGGTTTAAAAATCATTACCTCAACCAGTTTAGGGTTTAAAAGTGTAGACCTAAGAGAGCTATTACCTCAAATATTAGTAACTTTTATGTTTATGAATTTTTCAATATATTTAATCGATTATTTAATTCAAATATCTAATATTATGATTAAAGCGATATCCAGTAGTAATATTATTAACAATTTTTGGAAAGCTCTAGAAACAATCGTTGGTACAACGAGTGGCTATAGTCTGGCAATACTTTTAATAATGTTAATATTCTTAATACTAAGCATTATTCTATTAATCTTTTATTTAGGCCGGTTAATTACAATTTATTTAGGCGCTGTACTATCTCCTATAGTTATACTTTGTTTTCTGATTCCAGGATTTCGAGATTCGGCAATCTCCATGATTAAAAAATATGTATCAGTTGTTTTTGTACTGTTTGTTCATGTCGTTATCATTGAACTAGCAGCCTCATTGTTAGTTGGTATATATTCTAATAGCTCTAATTTGAGCCCACTAATGGCCTTAGTACTTGGACTTGCTGCTTTATTTGCTTTAATCAAAACCCAGGGTGTTTTAGCCGAGCTGGCTGTTATTAGCGTTGTTCCCAGAATGGCCAGAAAGTTAAGCCAAAGAATGGTTTTGAATTTAAGTTATGGTACTTCAATGCCTTTTAATTCGATGTCTCAAGCTTTTAACCAAAAAAATAATCAAGATACTCCAAATAATTCTAATAACTCGGGTAGTCTAAATTCCTCAAGTCCTAACGTTAGCGTGCGGGAGGGAGTAAATAGATGAGAAGTACAGTCATACCGGCTCAAATAACGTCTGTCGAGGATAAAATAACCTCTTTTTTAAACTTAAAGCAAATTATTATCCTAGTCGTTAATCTAATTTTAGTGATGATTATTTTTTTAATTATACCTCCACTTGCTAAGTTTACGTTTTTAAAAATGATTATCGCAATTATTCTTTCCTTAATCATCACGCCCTTATCTTTTAAGTATAAAGGACACATTTTGATTGAATATTTAAGCCTTATTTTAGGCTATAAATTTAGACCTAAAACTTTTGTTCTGATTAGAGATGATCAACCTATAGAAGATCTAAGTTTTAATAAAATTTCTGAAAGGTCGCAAAAGCTTAATCATACTTCGTTAAACAACCTTAAAAAGTTGAGTTTTTCTTATGGCTACGGGAAGAAAGGAGGAGTTTATGTTCAATTTATTAAATAATAAAAGTTTAAGCTCTTCTAAAAAACAAATAGACATTTCGGACATAAAAGACGGCGTTCTAAAGATTAATAAAAATAAATATCGACAAATAATCCAAGTATCTTCAATTAATTTTCAACTTAAAAGTGAATTTGAGCAGGATAATGTTATCGATAATTATGAAAGTTTTTTAAATTCTTTAAATTTTAGCATTCAAATATTAATTCGTACTCGTCAAACTAACATTGAAGACTATTTAGAGACTATTGATTCAAAAATTAGTTTAGAAAGTGATTCTATCTATAAAGAACAACTTGAAGATCAAAAATCCTTTATTAATGAACTAATTAAATCTAATAAAATATTAAATAAATCTTTTTACATTATCGTACCCTTAGATTTAAGTTATAAAACTGATTTCGAAAACATTAAACAACAATTGAAACTTCGCTCAGAACTCATATCTAAAAATTTAGCTAAACTAAATATCTCATCGAGAATAATAAATACTCTCGAAATAATTGATTTATTCTATAGCTTTTATAATTTTACCGAAGCTCGTCTATACCCCGTTAAAACTTTAAAAGACTATGATGAATACCATTCTTTAATAATTGAACGGAGTAAGTAATGACTAAAATCTATAAAAAGGATCTCTTATTTAAGGGTAAAGAACATATAACTGAAAGATTTTCTTATAGTGGACTTTACGAAGATATTGATCATCTAGTTTTAGATAATACTTACATTAGAACTTTATATTTGTTAGGATATCCGTTCGTAGCATCGAGTGGCTGGTTAGATGATCTGATAAGTTTTCCCTATGACTGCGATGTTAGTTATCATTTTCAAGAAATAGCCTCTATTAATGCTCTACCCAAACTAAACAGAAAAATAACTGAACTCGAATCGATAAAAAGATCGATGATTACCGATGGTAAGATAATCGGTTCTGAGATTACCGACCCTTTAGAGTCGGCCGTCACCTTAAGAGATAAAATTTTAAGAGGCCAACAAAAATTATTTCAAATTGGAATATATATTGCCTTAAGAGCTGATTCTTTAAATAATCTTAATAAAACGACAGATATTCTTGAATCTACCTTGTCGTCAAAATTATTTTTTGTAAAAATTGCTCGTTATCGACAGTTACAGGCCTTGCAAAGCATACTCCCAAGAGCCGATGACGAACTAAATATAAAAAGGAATTTAGATAGTAGTTCATCGGCTTTAACCTTTCCTTTTATGTCTAATGAATTAGCCCATTCTAGTGGCGTTATTTACGGCGTCAATAGAAGTAACAATTCTTTAGTAATTATTGATCGATTTAAACTTCAGAATGCCAATTCAATAATCTTTGCTCAATCGGGAAGCGGTAAGAGTTATCTCTCAAAAATTGAAATCTTAAGGCAACTTAGTGACGGAGTTAATGTAATAGTTATTGATCCTGAAAATGAATATCAAGAAATTTGCGACTCAGTTCGGGGTAGTTATATAAAGATTTCGGCTAACTCTAAAGACGTCATTAATCCCTTAGATGTATTGAAGGGGAAGCATTTAAAAAAGAATGCCAATCAAAGTATCCAAGATCTTATGGCGGTGATTAGTTTGATGGTCGACGGTTTGAGTAGTGACGAAAAGGCGGCCTTAGATAAAGCTTTACTTCAAATATATAATTCGAAATCTCTAAAAGAGCCGTTACTTAAGGATCTATATTTAATTCTAATTAAATTGAAACAAGACAAATTTGCTAAAAGAATGGAAAAATTTGTCAATGGATCACTTAAAGACATTTTTAATAAAAAAACGAATATTGATTTAAACAATCGATTGGTTGTATTTAATATTAAAGATTTGTCTGAAAACATTAGGCCAATTATGATGATAATAATCTCAAACTTTGTCACTACAAAAGTTCAGAACAAAACCCAAAAGAGCCTTCTTGTTATAGATGAAGCCTGGATATTATTAGAACATAAAGCAAGCGCTAAATTTATTTCTGGCTTAGTTAGAAGAGCCCGTAAATATTTTCTTGGAGTTAATATTATCTCTCAACAAGCTAGTGACTTTTTGAATAATCCTTTTGGGAAAGTTATAGCTTCTCAGAGCTCTCTTCGAATCTTAATGCGCCAGGATAGCACCACTATCAAGGAGGTATTTAAAGATTTTAATTTAAGCGAGTATGAGTATAACTACTTATTGAATTCTGATAAAGGCGAAGCTTTAATGATTGTTGATCAAGCTCACGTAGCCGTTAGAATAATGTCATCCTTAAAAGAACACCCCATAATAACAACCGATCCGTTTGAAATAATGAGTCAATCTAAATGAAACATCCAGTATTAATTATTAGTACTGTTATGTTTCTAGTGGTGTTGTTGCCAGTAATTACTCTTTCTTCAATTACTAATCTATCAGCTCTAGATAATAAATATTTCAAAAATCAAAACATTTATATATATACGGGTCCGATTCTTTCAAATGACAAATATGCTTTTGGAAACTGTACTTATTGGGTTTATTTACTCAGATTTAAATTAAAGGATCCTATTCCTAATAATTGGGGCAATGCCATTGATTGGGCTAAAAATGCCATTAAAGCCGGTTATTTAGTTAATCAAACTCCAACTATTGGGTCTATAATGCAGGACCCTAATGCTCCGGGAGGTTTAGGACACGTTGCCTTCGTTATTAAAGTTAACCAAACTAGTTTTACGATTAGTGAAATGAATAGGGTCGGTTATGATGAAGTCGATACTCGGATAATTAATAATAATCAAATATTCAAATATAATTTTATCCACGACAAAATGCCCTAAGATAATAGTTCTTTAATCATCCGAACATATTATAAATAGAAAATTAAATTTGGATGTGTAATAATTAAATACAGTAAAAGTAAAGAAAACGGGTGGGATGTTCGTAAAAAAAACAATTAGGGATATTAATTTAAAAGGTAAGTCTGTATTGCTCAGGACTGATTATAATGTTCCTATTAAAAATGGTCAGATCACTGACGATTATAGGATAGTTCAATCTTTAGATACAATTAAATATTTACTTAACCAAAATTCCAAAATAGTAATATGTTCTCATTTAGGGCGTCCTCAAGGAAAACCTAATCCCGAATTCAGTCTTTTTCCGGTGGCTAAAAGACTTCAGGAGTTATTAGATAAACCAGTTGAGTTTGTGACGGACTGTATCGGCGACAAGGTTGAGAACGCCAAACAAAAGTTGACTAGTGGCCATATATTGTTATTGGAAAACCTCCGTTTTCATAAAGAAGAAGAGAATAACGACCAAAACTTTGCTCATGAATTAGCTAAATATTCTGAAGTATTTGTTCAAGATGCTTTTGGAGTAGTCCATAGGTCCCATGCTTCAACTTCGGCAATCACCAAGGAATTACCCTCGGTTGCTGGATTCTTGTTAGAGAAAGAAGTCGATATAATTAGCGAAGTTTTAAAGAACCCCAAAAGGCCATTAGCTACTATTGTTGGAGGAGCTAAAGTATCAGATAAGATAGACATAATTAACAGATTTGTTGAAATAGCCGATTTTATGGCTATCGGAGGAGCCATGGCCAATACTTTTTTAGCGGCCCTTGGGATAGAAATTGGAAGAAGTATTTATGATAAGCAAGATATTCCAATTGCCAAAGATATTTTAGCCAAAGTTGCAAAAACTAAAAAAGCTAGAGATTTTATTTTTTGTTTACCGTTTGACGGAGTTGTTTCTAAAAAAATGGCTCCAAATATTAATACTAGAATTGTTGATTGGTCTACCAACGTAATATCTGACATCGAATCTTATCCTAAAAAACCTTCTATTCAAACAGCTAAGATAGCCGAGGATGAACTAATTTTAGACATAGGACCATTTAGCGGAGCTTTTATTGCTGGAGCATTGCAACTTTCTAATACCTTAATATGGAATGGAACAATGGGAGTAACAGAAGTACAGGGTTATCATGATCCAGTTGGGCCGTATGCTCACGGTACAGATTTAATAATTCAGTCTTTAATGGGAGATTTTGGTAAAAAACCGTTTAGCGTAGTAGGTGGAGGGGATACCGTTGGATATATTGAGAGTCGTCACCTAAATGACGCCGTTAATCACTTATCTACGGGCGGAGGAGCTAGTCTAGAACTTATGTCTGGCCATAAATTGCCCGGGGTCGAGGCGCTATTAGATAAATAGTATAAAATACTTAAGCTTTTTGTTAAAATATTAGAATAGCATTATGAAGAAAAATCTTATCGTAGCCAATTGGAAAATGCACCTCAACGTCTCTTCAGCGAGTATATATATAAACCGTTTTAATAAAGAAGTTCCGGTTCATCGTAATATTGAGGTTGTTATTGCTCCTTCTTTTTTAGCAATTCAACCACTGAGTTTAGAGGTAGATCACCGCAAAATTAAACTGGCTGCTCAAAATGCTTACTTTAAGGACGAGGGAGCTTTTACTGGAGAAGTTAGCTTTACGATGTTAAGAGATCTAGTTAAGTACGTCATAATTGGTCATAGCGAAAGACGATTATACTTTCATGAAGATTTAGAAACCGTTAGAGATAAGGTCTCGGCTTGTTATCGTAACGGTCTGACTCCAATTTTATGTATTGGTGAAACCAAAGCTGAAAGAATAGCCGGTGAAACTAAAAGAGTAATCCACGATCAGTTGATAACGGCCTTAAGTAATTTAACGGCCGAAGAAGTTCGAGGCATTGTGATAGCCTATGAACCGATTTGGGCTATAAGTACATTTCAAGGAGAGGTGGCTAAACCTCAAGATATCCAAAGAGTTATTGACTTTATAGTTTATCAAATATCTGAACTTTATGGCTCAAAAGTAGCCGAAGAAGTCAGGATTCTATATGGAGGAAGCGTTAATCCCGATAGCGTTTCAGGCTATTTAGCCCTAGAGAATTGTGATGGCGCTTTAATTGGGGGCGCTAGTTTGAATTATTTAGAATTCGCGAAAATTATTAACAAAGCTTATTTAATAAGGGGAAAAGAGTAAATGGCTCTAAACAATAAAAATGACAAAAAAGTAATGGATGTTTCTAATCCTGGTTCAACTAAACCATCAGAATCTTCTAAGAACATAATAATTAAGTCCAAGCCTATTTTAAAAGACCCTATGATAAGCGATAACTCCAATGTAGATATGGATGATACGATTAGCCAGGAACAGCCTACGGGACCGCCTGAGCTTCCAAAGACTTTATCCAGAAAGATTAATATTGAGCCAATTCGAGACAACCTAAAAGAAAACCCAGTTGACAAGGACCAAGATCAGCTTAATCAAGATCAAAATGCAGATAGTAGCTTAAACATTGTTGATTCTCAAAGCTCCCAGCAACAAGAACAAGAACAAGGTGATTCAAAACCCGTCGTAGAAGAGACAACTGAAGACTTAAAAGAAAATGTAACCCCTACCATCAAAGATCAAGATTCGAACATTGAGATAACTAATACCCCCGAACCGACCGATGAAAAAAACGAGCCTCCTAAAAACGATACGACAACTAACGAGAACGCTTCTTTAGAGCCAAATGAGGAATACTCTAACAACTCTTTAATAAATAAAAAACAAGTTAATGAGTCTAGTGAAGAAAAACTTGCTCAGCTTAAAGAGCAGGAAGAACAGCAACGACAACTAGAGATTGATCGAATGGTCGAAAGTAAACAATATTTCTTACCAATAAATAGATCTCAGAAAAGAAAAACAAAACATTTTGTGATTGCGGGCATAATATTAAGCTTAGCCTTAATTGCTGTATGGCTTTATGTCGCTTCAAGTTCAGGCCTAATTAAACTCTAAAATAATAGTAAATTAATTTAAAAAATTGCTAGAATAAAGAGATGTTTGAAGACTTATTAGTTGGCTTAAATAGCCAACAACAAGATGCCGTTACCTCAACTGAAGGTCCTTTATTGATACAGGCAGGAGCTGGCAGTGGTAAGACTAAAACCTTAGTTCATAGAATAGCCTATATTCTTTTGGAGCATCTAGCTACCCCTGATCAAATATTAGCCGTTACTTTTACCAATAAAGCTGCAAGTGAAATGCGAGAAAGGATATCTAATTTATTAAAAACTCCAAACAACTATCATTTCATGCCGTTTATGGGAACCTTCCATAGCATATGTGTAAGAATTTTAAGAGAAGATGGTACGTTTTTAAAAATACCTAAAAACTTTGTGATATTCGATGAAAGTGATCAACTTTCAGTAATTAAAAGAATTTTTAAGAATATGGGTATAAGCGAAAAGGAATACTCTAAAAGAGAAGTTCTTAATTTTATTAGTAACACTAAGAACGAAATGCTCGAACCCTCGGAAGTAAAAAACCTAGCATTTAATCCTACTCAAAAGATTGCCGTTGAAATATATCCTAAATATGAAAAAGAATTAAAAACTGCTGTCGCTTTAGACTTTGATGATTTAATATCGAAAACCGTCAAATTATTTAGCCAACATCGAGAAGTTCGAAAGAAGTGGCAAGATAAATTCAAATACATATTAATAGACGAGTATCAGGACACCAATGCCTCTCAGTATAAGTTAGTTAAACTATTAAGCTCCAAAAATCTTAATATTGCCGTAGTGGGCGATGACTGGCAAAGCATATATAGTTGGCGAGGGGCTGATTTTAGAAATATCTTAAATTTTGAAAAAGACTTTCCAAACACCAAAATTATTAAATTGGAACAAAATTACCGATCCACAAAAGAAATTCTTGATGCGGCTTATGCCGTTATTTCCAAAAACGACAATAGGAGCGATAAGAAATTATGGACCGATCAAGTTAGCGGTCAACCAGTTCAGGTCGTTCAAGTTAATAACGAAAGAGCCGAAGCTGATTTCATCATTAATAAGATTAAAGAGGGTCTTAATTTAGGGCATCGAAAATTAAATGATTTTGCCGTACTTTATCGAACAAATGCTCAAAGCCGATCTTTAGAAGAAGCTTTTGTAAGGCACGGGGTTAATTATCGTATTGTTGGAGGGGTTAAGTTTTATGAACGAAAAGAAATAAAAGATATAATCGCTTATCTAAGATTAATCTATCAACCCGAAGACAGGGCATCTTTAGAAAGGATTATTAACGTC
Source organism: Candidatus Saccharimonadota bacterium (assembly GCA_027371845.1). GTDB lineage: Bacteria > Patescibacteriota > Saccharimonadia > Saccharimonadales > UBA4665 > JAJZMH01. Next base: position 32,208 of record DAHXLD010000017.1, on the reverse strand, counting down.
CCGAGAAGATCTCTAGGACCTAAAAATTTAAATATGTTTTGGGAGTTTGCTGAACAGAAGGGGAGCATTTTAAGGGCTCTAGAGTTAATTAATGAATGTCAGGACTTGTCTAAAAAAGCCCAAGAAGGATTGAGTAGTCTTTTCGATATATTAAGTAGCTTAAGAAAGATTGAGGGCACAACTCAGTTGAGCGGTTTAATAGATTCCTTAATTCGAAGACTGGACTACTATAGGTATCTAGATGATGGTACCGTTCAGGGAGAGTCCCGTAAAGAAAACGTTAAAGAGTTACTGAGTGTGGCCAGTGAATATCAAGAACTTGGTTTATCCGGATTCTTGGAAGAAGTTGCTTTAATATCTGATCTAGATTCCATTAAGGATTCTAAGAATTCTGTAACCTTAATGACACTACATTCGGCCAAAGGATTAGAATTTGAAATTGTCTTTATGTGCGGCATGGAAGAAACATTATTCCCACACTCGAGATCCTTATATGAGGCTAGCGAAATGGAGGAAGAAAGAAGGCTTTGTTATGTTGGTATGACCAGAGCGAAGAAAGAACTTTATATGCTTTATGCAGCTTCTCGAATGCTTTACGGAGGTATTCAACATAATCCGCCTAGTCGTTTCTTAGAAGATATTGATGCTGAGTTTTTGCAAGATAAAGAACCCTATTATTCGTTTGAGCCTAAAGATTTAAAGCCTTCGAACGACGAAGTTTGGATTCTCCCTGAATTAAATATTGGCGATCAAATAAATCACGATTATTTTGGCCGAGGTACCGTAATGGAACTTGAAGGAGACTTTGCCGCTATTTATTTTAAGGGTAAGGGTCTTAAAAAAATAAATTTAAGTTTTGCCAAGATTGAGAAGATATGAGAGAACTTTTCTTAAGAACGGGAAACGTCATCTTTGCATTTTCAAAACCTATAATTTATTTACTTTTGAATAACTCAAGGCGAAGTAGAGTGGCAATAGTATGCAATGATCAAATCTTAATGGTTAAATCTTGGTTGTCAGATAATAAGTGGGGTTTCCCGGGCGGGGGCATTAAGAGGAAAGAAAGCGATCTAGAATCTGTTAAAAGAGAAGTTTATGAAGAGACTGGCATTAATCTTGGGAATAAAAATATTGTTAAAGTATCTCAATACACTGATAAATATTTAATCTTTAGGCGTTTCTTGATATTTTATAAGACAACTTTTAACCAAAAACCAGCAACCGAAATAGTTAAAAAACTAGAAATTGTAGATATTAAATGGTTTAAGGTTAAAGATATTATTAAAAATCCTAATTTATTTGAAGATCAGACCATAATCTTTGTTCAAAAATTAAAAATTAAATCTTAATATCTGATACAATTAATTAAGCGCGTAGCTAATTATTCTTTCCCAACTATCTAATTTCTACGTCTGTTATCATATGAGACTAAATAAAAGATCATTGTTATATAAGCTAGTACGATTTAAAAGACGCCAGTTTAGAAGATTTAAACATATTATTAAACATCCAGGAGTTAAGGTCCCGGTTATTACGATAATATCTCTAAGTCTAATGACTTTAGTCCTTTATCATTTTATCCAGAACACAAGGACAATAAGAGTTATATCTAATTCTAAAATAGTAATTATTTCTCATGATGGGGTGCAACAAGTTGTTCCAACTAAAGATAAAACTGTTGGTATACTTTTGAAAAAACTTAAGATCATTTTACATCATGGGGACGTTGTTGAACCCGCTTTAAATACAGAAATAAACCAGGATGATTTTAGAATAAATATTTTTAGGGCTAAACCGGTTGCGATCGATACGCCCAGCGGGGTAGTCTTCACCTATTCAGCTGCCACAACTCCAAGAGCAGTCGTTCAGCAATCGGGGGTTAATGTCTACCCAGAAGATTATGTTTCGGCCACGCCATCAACCAACTTTTTAAAAAGCGGAGTTATTGGTCAAAGTATAATCATTAATCCAGCCACTCCTATCAACCTCAACCTGTATGGTAAAAATATCCTAATTAGAACCCACGCTAAAACGGTCGCCGAGCTTATAAAAAAGGAGCATATTAAGTTAGCTCCAAAAGATAAAGTATTGCCCGCCTTGAACTCTCCCATTACTTCGAATCAAGTAGTCTATATTGTCAGACAGGGAATAAAAATTACGACCATTACCCAAGCTATTCCAATGCCAATCCAGACAATTTATTCTTCGAGCTTAGCTTATGGCACCAGTGCTATTAGACAGCAAGGTTCGGCTGGACAGGAGGTCATTACCTACGAAGATCAAACCCAAAATAAGATTGTAGTCAATACTACTAGTCTTCAGACGATTATAACTATTCAACCAGTTACTGAAATAGTGGTTGAAGGAACCAGCCTAAGCGGCATAAAAGGGGATATGGCTTTAGCGGGCATATCTTCTACTGATTATCAATACGCTGACTATATCATTAGTCATGAATCTGGGTGGTGCCCAACTAAAGCTCAGGGAGAACATTATTGTCCAGCCATTCCCGATAACGCCTATACTCCTAATGGATACGGATTATGTCAAGCAACCCCAGGTTATAAAATGTCTAGCGCTGGATCTGATTGGGCAACTAATCCCATTACCCAGTTAGAGTGGTGTAATTCTTATGCTAATTCTAGATATGGTGGATGGTATAATGCCTATATTCATTGGATAAATAATGGAAATTGGTAAAATAAAAACCAATAAGAGCTTGGGCCAGCACTGGTTAATTGATCAAGTCATTTTAGATCAGATCGTTGATTTGGCAGAATTATCCAAAGATGATCATGTATTAGAAATTGGACCAGGAACCGGTAATTTAACCTTAAGACTTATTAAAAAATGTCATGTTATTGCAGTTGAAATTGATCCTAAACTATTTCAAATGCTTAGAGATTTAAAACTTAGCAACCTAGAATTACATAATGAAAGTATTCTAAAATTCAACTTTAATAATCTACCATTAAATTACAAGATAGTTGCTAACATCCCTTATTATCTGACTTCTAATCTTATTCGAATCCTGGCTAATTTAAAGAACAAACCAACCAAAATAATTCTTCTGGTTCAAAAAGAAATAGCCGAAAGACTTTCAGCCAAGGCAAAGAATTATTCGGTTTTAGGCGTTATAACCCAGTATTATTTTGACGTTTTTAAGGGGCCTTTTGTCGGCCGTGAAGCATTTAGTCCAGCCCCCAAAGTAGACTCCAACCTTGTTATATTAGAACCAAAAAATAGTTTGCCTCTAGATGATTTTAATTCTGAGAGATTATTTAAATTAATTAAAATGGGTTTCTCTTCAAAAAGAAAAACCCTTTTTAATAATCTTAAAAGAGGCTATAAAGAGGAATTACTAATTAATTTTAAGTTATTAAATATAAACCTAAAAGCTCGAGCTCAAGAACTTGATCTAGAAACGTGGATTAAATTGTATAATTTACTTTCTAAAGTTGACTAAAATCTACCCCACCAAAGATACCTTCTTCAGCGCCCCGTAAGTCGGCCGCTAAAAAACAAACCCAGCTACAAATACAACGACCGCAGATCTCCTGGGCTCTTTCAGTCATTCCGGGAAACTCGATCACGTTATCACCCATTTCTCGTATTTGTTCTTCACTTGGAGGAAAGAAAATACCTGGATTCATACCTGTACAAAGTTTATCTCCATAATCTTCTATAGAGACCATGTCGCTTAAATTTTGGCTAGGTTTAAATCTCATAAAAAAGTATTATACAACCTAAATATCACAATTGCAAGCATTACTTAGTTATGGTATAATTATTTATTGATGGGGCTGAATCAAAAGCTCGACGTTGGATTTTAATAATTAAATTTGCAGGTCGCTTGTCAGCGTTATAGGCAAAAACTTTTAGATGCAAAATCTAGAATCAGCGATTTAGCCGCAAGTATTAAAAGCTCTTTTGCTAACGTATTTGCTCCTTTCGCACCAGCCTTTGTATATTAAAGGCAGTGCTTAATTAAAAGCTCCAAACTTTGATTAAGCGCTTTATATCTTTTGGATGCTCATTAAAGATTTTTCCTTTATTTTTAATGCTAAGACCAATATAAGGAAACTTGTCTAATTTTTGTTAATTTTTATTTAGATATAGGATTTAAATTAACTATGCCTGTAGACATTTAATGAATTAAACTAGCGGACCCGGTTGCAATCACCGGCAGCTCCACCAAATAATAGAATTTTGACCTCAAATATTGGGGTCATTTTTGTAAAAAAACTTATCGATTTAGCTTTAATAATTTCGGCAAACACCAAATGAATATTGGTCTAATCTAGTATTAAAATTATTATTGGGATTCTTTAGAAAAACTAGGTATTTAAAAGACAAGACCTTAACTTTTTTAAAACTTTAATTATTACAATTATGTCATTAAATCTGAATTAACTAAACTTAATTAATAAAAACTAATGACTAATTAGTAAATACCTTGTTAAATATAACTAATGAATTTAAAAAAATTAGTTTCTTTTCGATCGGATATAAATTTAACCGAAGAAGAGGTCCAGCCTGCTCGGGACTATATAAAAGATTATTGGAAAAAGTTAGCTTGTTATCACCCAAAGGACGACGAAAGCCTGCTCGGTTTACCAAAACCTTACATTGTTCCTTCAATTACCTCTAATTTAGGTTTCGATTTCAATGAAATGTATTATTGGGATAGCTATTTTATCGTACAGGGTCTCTTAGATGAGGAACATAAAGATTTGGTATTAGGGATACTAGATAACCTGATCTATTTATTCAATAGATTTGGTATTATTCCTAACGCTTCAAGAACCTTTCTTATGGGTCGATCTCAACCTCCTCTTTTAACTTCTTTAATTTTCGATATCTATAACAGCTATAAAATGGATAAAACTTGGCTAAAGGATAAAATAGAAGTTGCTAAAAAAGAATATCATAACGTTTGGATGGGTACTACAAAACCTAATCTTAGGAATGTTTATAAAAACTTATCTAGATATACCGATGCTAATTTATTACACGATTTGGCTGAAGCTGAAAGTGGATGGGACATGACACCCAGATTTAATCATCGAGCCTTAAATTTCCTGCCGATTGATTTAAACGCTTTTTTGTTTAAATACGAAATGGATTTTTCAAAAGCTGCCAAGTTATTAGCAAATGGCCGGGAAGCTGGTCGTTGGGAAGACGTGGCTAATCTAAGAAAAGCAACCATCAATGATTTAATGTGGGATAAAAATAAGAAATTCTACTTTGACTATAACTACCTAAAAAACAAAAAGGGACAGATTTATTCTTTGGCGGCTTATGTTCCTCTTTGGGCCGGTATGGTTAACGATTCTATGGCAAAGGACCTAGTTAAACATTTAAAACGTTTTGAATATAAGGGAGGTCTTGCTACGACCGATACCTTGCCGGTTGGTCAATTTGTCTTAGGATCAATGCCCACTCAGTGGGCCTATCCTAACGGATGGGCTCCTTTACACCTATTTGTTGTAAGGGGGTTAGAAAAATATGGTTATCATAAAGAGGCTCGAACTATTGCTATAAAGTGGCTTAAGAATAATCTAAACTGGTTTATTGATCACAAAAACTTTATTGAAAAATATAATGTCGTAACTCCCGAAAAACCTCCATTTAAAGGGGTTTATCCGTCGCAAGATGGTTTTGGTTGGACAAACGCTATTTTTGAAGATTTTTGCCGAAATTATGTAGACAGAAGAGAATAGTTTAAACTAACGGCCTTTTTATTATAAAATAAGATTAATGAATCAGTTCTATGTAACAACTTCTATCCCGTATGTTAATGATGTTCCTCATTTGGGACATGCTCTAGAGTTTTTAGTAGCTGACGCTTATGCCCGAAGAGCTAGAAAACAAAATAAACAAGTCATATTCTCTACCGGGACAGACGAGCATGGCGGTAAGATTGACGAGAAAGCTCAGGCTCAAGGTATTGGGGCTCAAGAACTGGCCGATAAGATTAGTGGAGAATTTTTAAACTTAACTAGACTTCTTAATATTTCTAATAATAGATTTGTTAGAACGACCGATCCAGCTCATATTAAAAGGGCCCAACTTATCTGGCAAAAACTCGAGAAAGATATCTATAAAGGGAATTACATAGGTTGGTATTGTACCGGAGATGAGGCCTATTTTAGTGAGACTGAAGTTCGAGCGAATAATGGCATTTGCCCAAATCATAACCGGCCATTTGAAAAAATCGAGGAAGAAAACTATTTTTTTAAACTTAGTAGATATTCGGAAGAAGTTTATACGGCTATCAAAAACAATAAGTTTAAGATTTATCCTAAAACTAGAAGAAATGAAGTCCTAGCTTTATTTGACAAGGGACTTGAAGATATAAGCATTTCAAGGCCGAAAGATAAAATTAAATGGGGGATTAATGTCCCAGGTGATTCTTCTCAGGTTATGTATGTTTGGTTTGAAGCTTTAATGAATTACATAACGGTTCTGGGATATCCTGAGCATTTAGATTTTAAACAATTCTGGCCGGCTAACATCCAAATAGTTGGCAAGGATATTATTAGGTTTCATGCCGCTAATTGGCCGGCTATGCTTATGAGTCTCGGGCTTGATTTACCGCTTAGCCTATATGCTCATGGTTTTGTTGAAGTTGACGGTAAGAAGATGTCAAAATCTCTAGGAAATGTTATAGCCCCAAAAGATATAGTTGCTAAACATGGCGTTGATGCTTATCGATATTATTTTTTAAGACATATTCCAAGCTCTTCCGACGGTAATTTTAGTTGGGATAATTTTGAAGAAGTCTATAATAATGAGCTTGCCAATGAACTTGGTAATTTAATTCAAAGAACAGCTTCAATGGTTCAAAAATATTTAAATTCCGAAATTCCAGAACAGATACCGCCCGAACATGATATTAAAAATTACGAAACAGCTTTTGACGAGTTTCACATTGATCAAGCCATTGAGGAGGTTTGGAAACAGGTAAGAGGTTTAAATCAATACATCGAAGAAACTAAACCTTGGGTTATAGCTAAAGAAAACGATCTTGACCACTTAAAAGAAATATTCTCATATTTAATAAGTTCAATTCTAGAAATTGGTAATCTTCTAGAGCCATTTATGCCAGATACTTCAGTTAAAATAATTAATCTTTTCAACCAAACAAAAATTCCCAATAAAATTGAAATATTATTTCCGAAAACAAAGTAAGCCAACAAAGATTTAATCATGGATTTTATCGATACTCATTGTCACATTCAATCGATTGAGAGTAATTCGGGGGATAGTACCACTAGTCTTTGGGCGAAGTCTAAAGTTACAATTAAAGAGGTAATAGCTAACGCTCAAAAAGAAGGAGTCAAGACCCTAATAACAGTGGGTTGTACCTTAGAAGATTCCCTTGAAGCTATAAACTTATCTTCAAAACAGTCGAATATCTATTCGTCGGTTGGCATTCACCCTCACGAAGCTAATAGCTTTTTAAAAATAAAAAACTCTAAAATACAATTTGAAAAATTATTAAATCAAAAAAAAGTTGTTGCAATCGGAGAATGTGGTTTAGATTATTTCTATAATCACTCAGATCATGACGCCCAAAAAGAAGTTTTAATGTTTCAAATCGAAATGGCTATAAAATATAATCTACCTCTAATTTTTCACGTTAGACAAGCTTTTGATGATTTTTGGCCGATCTTGGATCGTTTTAGGGAAGAACTTAGGGCAATATTGCATAGTTTTACAGATAACTTTGACAATCTTAACAAAGCTTTGACACGAAATTTCTTAATAGGTGTAAATGGGATTTCAACATTTACCAAAGACCAAGATCAAACTATGCTTTTTAAAGCTATTCCCTTAAATAGTCTAGTTTTAGAAACTGATTCACCATACTTGACTCCTAACCCCTTTCGTGGTAAGATAAACGAGCCTAAAAACATCCGAATAATAGCAGATTATTTGGCTGAACTAAGGGGTGAGCATTTAGCAGAAATAGCCTTTAAAACTACCGACAACGCTAGGCGTTTTTTTGGAGTTTAAAGACGTTAATTTTATTATTGAAAGGTAGGGCACGTGGGAAATAGATTTGAATCTTTATTACAAGATCCTGAATGGTCATCAGCTATTGAAGTTAGACTTAATGAACTTCATAGAGCATTAGCTATTGTTGAGCATATAGAAGGTACAGACATAGACGTTAATCCTGTTGTTAGTGAGGCTCCCAAAATTGAAGAATTACCACCTGAGACTAGCGGACAGTTAGCTGACATTAAGGCCAGACTAGAAAATATTTATAATGAAGAGAGGGCCGCCTAAGATGTCAATACTTTCAAAAATCATCTTTAATGACAACAAAAAGCGGCTTTCGATCGAGAGAAAATTAATCAAATTTGAATCAGAAGTCGGTAAGAATTTATTCGGCGATATTCCTAAGGGTCACCAAAGGGAATTCTTTTGTTTAGACCAGAAGACTTGGATATGGCATGAAGCCTGGAAAGATAATAATGGCTATAATTCGGTAATGACTAAGTATGTTTTAAGACCAAAAGGCGGTATCCTTAAATCTCAGAATAATGGTCCCAATAAGCTTTTATCAAAAGAAGAAACTACAAATTTAATCCAAGCAATTAAAAAATACGTTAATTTAGTTAACCTCAAATACCAATCAATAATAGCCTAGGTTAACATGAAAACCGCTAAGACTGCCATCTATTTAGACTATGCGGCTGCCACCCCTTTATTAGATCAAGTTTTTAGGGCTATGGAACCTTATCTAAGAGATAATTTCTATAACCCTTCTTCTATTTATTTAAAATCAATTGAAGTTAAGCAAGCCATTAAAGAAGCTCGACAACAAGTGGCTAAAACCTTAAACGCTAGAGCTAAAGAAATAATATTTACGGCTGGCGGTAGCGAATCTAATAATTTAGCCATAAAAGGGCTAATGGATAAACATAAAAATAAGAATTTAATCGTATCAGCCATTGAACACGATTCTGTTTTAAAGCCTGCCTCAAGATATGATCATAAAGTTTGTCCAGTAAATAAACTAGGAGTAGTCGATCTATCCAAGCTTAAAAGACTAATAGATGATCAAACGGTTTTAATTAGCATTATGTATGTTAATAACGAAATAGGTAGCATCCAACCTATTAAGAAAATCTCCGAACTCATTAAAGACGTTAAAAAAGATCGAATTAAAAGAGGTAATAAAACTCCCTTATACTTTCATAGCGACGCCTGTCAGGCCGCCAACTACTTAAGTTTATCAGTTTCTAAATTAGGTTTAGATATGATGAGTTTGAATGGCTGTAAGATATACGGGCCCAAACAAAGCGGAATACTATTTATCAACTCAAATCTTACCATCAACCCTTTAATAGAAGGGGGTGGTCAGGAATTCTCATTAAGATCGGGCACTGAGAATACCTCAGCTATAGTGGGTTTTGCCAAATCTTTACAAATAGTTCAAAAAGATAGAAAGGAAGAATCCCAAAGACTGACTAAATTAAGAGATCTATTAATTGATCAGATGCTTAATTATAGCGACAGAGTAAAACTTAATGGCTCTTTAAAAAATCGTTTATCTAATAACGTCAATTTTCTTATAGACGGCATAGATAACGAAACTCTTATTATGAAGTTAGATAATTTGGGAGTAATGATCGCTTCAGGCTCAGCTTGTAATGCCTCAAATGATGCCCCCTCTCATGTTTTAAAAGCTATCGGGCTATCTGATCAACAGATAAAGAATAGTATTAGAATAACTTTGGGTCGTTTTACTAACGAGAAAGATCTTATCGCCATCGTAAAATATCTCAAAGAAAATATTTAGTATTATTTAAAATCAAGGTATAATTTAAGAATATAAGCATAAGGTACATTACAGATGGTGGGTAATAATTAATGAATATTTGGTGGGTCTATACCATTGTTGCAATCTTATCAGCGTTTACTTTGGCCTTTATTTGGTTAGCCTATAAGTTAACTGAAATACTAAAAAATCAAAAGAAGAACCCTAAAAATGAATTACTGGAAACCTTAGGTAGGACACCAGAGGTAGATGTTGAACATATATTTAACAAAGAATTTCGAGAAGAACTTAGAAATAGAGGCCGACTTCATTTTGAAAAGATTATTGGCGAAAATGCCATGTTTCTTCAACAAGATCTTCGTTTAACGACTTCTCAGCTAAACGAATTTATGAAATCTGAAATCAGTACGACCTTAAAAGAAGAGTTTTCAAAATACGAGCAATCAATAAGTGACGCTAAGCAATTAGCTATTGATTCGATTCAAAAAACTCTGGATGCACTCGAAGATCAGAGGAAGAATATAACCGAAGAAGTCAAAAAAGAACTTGATGGTGAAAAACAAAAACTGATTACGAGACTAGAACAGAACATGACTGATATTGTTAACCACTATCTGATTGAAGCAATTGGAGATCAGATTGACCTTGACGATCAACTAGATTATATTCTGGGCGAACTAGAACAAAACAAACAAGAAATTATTGAGGACCTAAATCATGGCATCTAAAGACATGTTTTTATCCCAATCAATCCAGAAGCCTTCCCAGCTAAGAAAAATATTGCGAGAATTGGATAAGGTTGAAGATACTATTTCGGAACATCGCATCAGGGGAGATGATCAAGCTTGGGACATAAACTTGTCATTTAGCTTAGATGAACTTATTAAAAACAACGATTTAAAAATTACCAATAGAGAAGATTTTAATAACCTTAAAAATTTTTTAAAAGACTTACAAACAAACGGAAAAGTTTTACATTTCAGTTTTAATCAATCTGCTAGTGAAATGATCCTAAATAAATTAATTGAATGGCTTAGAAAAAATATTGATCCTAATGTTTTAGTAACTACCGGATTAAACAATTCATTAGGGGTTGGCTTTATATTAAGATCCACTAATAAATATTTTGATTTTAGTTTAGGAAGCATTCTACGAGATAAAAGAGAGCTTTTAGTTAAAAAAATAAGTGAGGCTAATTAAAGTGCTACAAAATAGAGCTCATTTTAAAAAACTATTGGAGTCTAAAAATCCTGTAGGTGAAGTCGTGGCTGTTAATAAATTTATGGTAAGAGTTAGGGGGCTTCAGCCTTGTAATGTCCACTCCTTAGTGTTATTCGAAGACGGTAGTAAAGGGTTTGTAAGTGAAGTCGACGGCAACTCAACCAAAGTAATGCATATGGGTAAAAAGGAGCTTAAGGTCGGAACAGTAGCCGTGATTCAACACGATCAACTTTTAACGAAAGTGGGAGAAGATTTTATTGGACGTATCATAAGCGTAAACACTGAACCTCTTGATGGCAAGGGTCCTATTGTTGCCGATAGTGCTTGGGCTATTTTTAATAAGGCCACCAATATAGATTCAAGAGAGCTCTTGAGCGAGCAACTTGAAACCGGGATTATGGTTGTAGACAGTGTCTTTCCAATTGTTAAAGGTCAAAGGATGGCTCTTTTAGGGGATGCTAAATCTGGAAAGTCTACTTTTGCTTCCCAAATTGCCATAAATCAACAAAAAACAGATCAAATCGTCGTTTACTGCTTAATTGCTAAACGAAAAATTGATGTTGATGCTATTATTAATAGACTTTCTGAAAATGGTGGCATCGATAATACCATAGTAGTGGTTTCAACTATTTTCGATTCTTTAGTTTTGAATTATCTTGCTCCATATGTTGCCTGCTCAATGGCTGAGTATCTTTGGCTTAAAAAAGATCGAGACGTTATTGTGGTATACGACGACTTAACTTCACACGCTCATGCCTATCGAGAAATCTCTTTGCTTTCGGGTTCAAGTCCGGGACGGGATTCTTATCCTGGAGATATGTTCTACGCCCACTCTAGATTACTCGAAAGGGCCGGAAGACTCAATTCAAGTAAAAAGAGTTTAACTTCAATCCCGGTTGCTCATGTTGCCAACGGAGATATTACAGCTTATTTGCCAACTAATATCATGTCAATAACAGATGGTCAATGGATCTTAGACATGGATACTTTTAGAAATGGTTTTCGTCCTGCTCTTAATCTTGGTTTGAGTGTTACCAGAGCGGGGGGCTTAGGGCATAACGAAAGACAGAAGAAGATAGCCGTTGACGTCTTAAGACTCTTAGCTGACTACAGAGAAGCTAAGGAATTCTCGCATTTTGGGAGTGAATTAAGTGACTTGTCGCGCAAGGCTTTATTCTTAGGTGACTTGATTTTAAGCAGCTTTAATCAACCGCCAAGTATTTCATATAGTTTAATAGAACAACAGTTAATACTAAGTTTGATAATGTCCCTTAGCCTAGGCGATCATTTGGATATTGAAGAACTTAAGAATGGCATTAAAGAAAGCGCTAATAAATATAGAATTGCATCTGATTTTGATAAAATCCTGACTGAGCTTAAAAATAAATACGTTAGTTATCACGCTGCCCCTAAAAGCAACCCTACCATACAGGAGGTTAAAACGTGAACCTACTAGATCAACTCAAAAAGGACCAAGAAGGAGTATCGGTATTAGTTGAGCTGACTAGTGCTTTTGAGGGAATAGCTAGTCTGAAAGTTGCTCAGACTAAACAAAGAGTATCGGTAGCTACTAAATTTTTTAATGAACTTTGGAGAATATATCGGTTACTAAGGGTTGAGCAAGAGTTTAATTATGGGCGGATAGTTGGTAATGAACATCTTCTTTCAGATAAAGATCTTTTTATTATCATAACGGCTGAAGGAGGATTTAGTGGAGACATCGATCTAAAACTGGTTAATTATATGTTAGAGAATTACGATCCTAAAAAACATGATGTTATTGTGATCGGTTTTCATGGAGCCATCCAGTTAGCTCAGAAAAATGTTGATTACTTAAGATACTTTAAATTGCCAATGGTTGATCAAAACATAAACACTCAACCGATTCTTAAAATCTTACAGAATTATCCTAAAACGACTGTTTACTACCAGAGCTACATTACTTTAATGCACCAAGAAGTAAAAAGTATTGATTTAAGTGAAGCCGTTAAAATAAACATTGAAAAAGAAACCGAGGAAACGATCAGCAAACATAACTATATATTTGAGCCGAATACCCATGAAGTAGCCGCTCATCTTGAAAAGTCTATGATTCAAATTGCTTTAAGTCAACTAATTCTAAGTTCTAAGTTAGCCCAATTTGCTTCTCGGTTTAAAGCAATGAGCACCTCTAATCACTTAGCTCTTGATGAAAGAGAAAGTATCACTCTAAACCTTAATCGTGCTAAAAGAAATTTAAAAGATCAGCGTTTGAGAGAAATTACTAATGCATTTAGATTAGCTCAGAAAGGAGCCCACTAATGCCAGGAGTAATAATTGGAGTTAAGGAATTGGTTGTTAAGGTTCAGTTTGACGATAATCCCCCAGAATTAAATGAACTTTTAGAAGTCTTAAACGATAACAAGACAAGATTAATGGTTGAGCATTTTGAAGATAATCAGATTGCTTATTGCTTAAATCTCAATTCTGATCTTAGTCTCAAAACAGGCCAGCAAGTTGAAGGAACTTCTCAAACAATAGAGATTCCGGTAGGTGATCAAATTATTGGACGAGTCTTAGATACTTTTGGACAACCTTTAGATGGACTTGAACCAGTTCGAGACAATGTTCCCAAGAAAAGCATCCATGATTATGCTAAAAAAAGCGATCAATATAAAATAGCCAAACCCCAAATAATGGAAACTGGGATAAAAGTCATTGACTTTTTTACACCATTTGTTAAGGGTCGTAAAATTGGGATTATTGGAGGAGCTGGAGTTGGTAAAACCGTACTAACCATGGAGCTTATTAATAACACCTCTAAAAGCTCTTCCAGCCTATCTATTTTTAGTGGAATGGGTGAACGCATTAGAGAGGGGCATGAACTATGGTTAACACTTAAAGAAAACGATTTGTTAAAAAATTCAGCTCTCTTTTTTGCTCAAACCAATGAAAACCCTATTCAGCGATCCTTAATCGGTTTGACGGCTGCTACAGCGGCTGAGTATTTTCGAGACAATGATAAAAAAGACGTTTTATTCTTTGCCGATAATATGTATCGCTATGTTCAGGCCCGTAATGAACTTTCTACGGTTTTGGAGCAAGTCCCGAACGAAGGGGGATATGGAGCAACATTCTTTAGTGACGTTAAAACCCTTCAAGATAGATTATCTTCCAACGAAAACGGCTCAATTACTTCCGTCCAAACTATCTATGTTCCTGCTGATGACATAACCGATCCAGCCGTGCAGATGATTCAACACGAAATGGATTCAATCATTGTTTTGTCCAGAAAAGTTGCTGAACAGGGAATTCGACCAGCCGTCGATTTAAATAGCACTTCTTCTTCACTCTTAACGCCGGAAATAGTTGGAGATAGGCATTATCTCTTAAGTATTCAAGTCCAAGCTTTGCTTAAGAAATACGAGTCTCTAAGATCTATAATTGCGATCATTGGAGAGAGTGAACTTAGTCCTAGCGATCGAGCTGATTACAATAAAGCTAAAAGGCTAATCACAAACTTTGCTCAAAACTTAAACGTTATGAATAAGTTAACAGGAGTAAAAGGTGAATATTTCAGCCTAGAAGAAACACTAAAAAGCATTGAAGAAATAATAGTATGAGCGATCTTAAAGCAGGGTCAGATTTTATAGATAATCTGTCTAAAGAAGATAAAAACGAAAATCTAGCCCTAAAAGATATTCTCAAAAAAGTTGATCCTAAAAAAGAAAAGCTTCGAGTCTTGGTATCAAGCCCTTTCAGTGTTTATTATGATAACGAGGCTTTTAGTATTAGTGCGGTTAATGAAACTGGTCCTTTCGACATTCTACCTAAACACCATAACTTTATCTGCATATTAAAACCTTGCGAAGTGTCTATTAGAACTACTACTGGCCAAATCCAAAACATCTCTATTAATGGCGGACTTATGCATGTTAAAAGAGATCAAGTTAATGTTTTTTTAGACATCTAATAATTTACATCATAAAATGTTAAACTTAACAGATGTCAAAGATTGTTTATGTTGGTTTATCGGGAGGCGTGGATAGTTCACTAACGGCCGCTCTTCTAAAAAAAGAAGGTTTTAAGGTGGTGGGTGTCTATATGAAAAATTGGACAAAAGATATTCTAGGATATGAATGTCCCTGGAAAGAAGATTATCGAGATGCTAAGAGAGTTGCCGTAAACCTTGATATACCATTTAAAGTTTTCGATTTTGAGAAACAATATCGTAAAAAAGTTGTTGATTACATGATTGAGGCGTATAAAGCAGGCTTAACGCCAAACCCAGATATTATGTGTAACCAAGAGATTAAATTTAAATTATTTCTCGATACAGCAATTAGCCAAGGAGCTGATTTGGTGGCAACCGGACATTATGCTCGAATTAAGAATAATCACTTAATGATGGCTAAGGATCAAAATAAAGATCAAACTTATTTCCTCTATCGAATGAGTCAGGAGGCACTTTCTAAAAGCCTTATGCCAATTGGGGATTATTTAAAAAAAGACGTTAGAAAGTTAGCTCAAGAATACAATCTTCCAACCTATAATAAAAAGGATTCTCAGGGAATTTGCTTTGTAGGTGAAGTCGGTATTAAGGACTTTTTAATTAGTGAGCTAGGAGATCAAGAAGAAGGCCCCATTATAGATCAAGAAGGCCAAGTGGTCGGACAACACGAAGGGGCTATCTTTTATACAATAGGGCAAAGACATGGTTTAAAAGTTGCTAGCGGTTTGCCTTATTATGTTATTCGAAAAGACGTTTCAGAAAATATTGTTTACGTCACCAATAAGCTAGATGATCAAAAATTATGGTCCGATCAATTAAATTTAGAGAATTATTATGAAACCTATTCAAATTATGATGTTAGCAATAAATTAATAGACGTTCGTATCCGCCATCGGGCACCCCTTGTTAAGTGTTATCTTGAAATTAATAAAACTAAAGCGACCGTTAAACTTCAGGAACCCCTAAAAGCTACTTCGCCAGGCCAGTCGGCTATTTTTTATGATCAGGGATATTGTATTGGCGGAGGAATAATAGTTTAATTATCTTTAAGGATTAACAAAATTTAAAAAATATTTATGGATGCTAGAAAGATACGTTTAGCCTATCTGAACTTTTTCGAAAAACGAGGACATAAGATTATCCCTCGGGCTCTTTTGGTGCCCCAGAATGATCCGACGACTCTTTTTACTGGCAGCGGAATGCAACCCTTAATTCCCTTCTTATTGGGTGAAGAGCACCCTCAAGGGAATCGTTTAACCAATAGTCAAACATGCTTAAGATCTCAGGATATAGAGGAAATAGGGGACAATCGTCATACGACTTTCTTTGAAATGCTCGGTAATTGGAGTCTCGGAGATTATTTTAAAAAAGATCAAATAAAATGGTTCTTTGAATTCTTAACTAAAGAAGTTGGGCTAGACCCAAATAGAATATATATTACTTGTTTCATTGGAGATTCTAAGCATAAAATTCCTAAAGATGAAGTTAGTGCCGGGATATGGGCCGATCTGTTTAAAAAAGCCAATATAGATTATGCTCAAGCCGAGATTGGTAGTGAAGAAGAAGGTTATCAAGAGGGGACAAAAGGAGCTCGCATTCTCTATTACTCCGATAAAAATTGGTGGAGTAGATCCGGAAAGCCCGACGACATGCCCCTCAACGAGCCCGGAGGGCCTGACACTGAGGTCTTTTATTTATTCCCTCAAGTTGAACATAATCCCAAATACGGTCCAAATTGTCATTTTAATTGTGATTGCGGGCGATATATCGAACTTGGTAATTCGGTTTTCATGGAATATTTAAAAACATCAGATGGTTTTATTAAATTACCCAAACAAAATGTTGATTACGGTGGAGGCTTAGAGCGGATATCGGCGGCTGCAATCAACAGCCCAGACGTTTTTAAGATCAGCCTTCTTTATCCAATTATTCAGAAATTAGAATTGCTATCATCTAAATCTTACGAATCTGAAACTAATTCGATGAGAATAATAGCCGACCATTTAAGGGGTGCTGTTTTTTTGGCTATCGATGGAGTTGTTCCGAGCAATAAGGAACAAGGCTATGTCATGAGACGTTTACTTCGAAGAGCTATAAGATTTAGTTTTAATTTAGGCATAGAAGATAAGTTCATATCCGAGATTAGTCAGCTAATCTTATCTTTATACGAACCGGATTATTCAGAAATTAAAGACTCCAAACAAAAAGTTATTGAAGTACTTGAAAAAGAAGAGAATATTTTTAGACAGACCTTAAGAAAGGGGCTAAGAGAGTTAAATAAACTTGAGAATAAAGGTTTGAGTGGAGCTGATCTATTTAAATTGCAAGATACTTTTGGTTTTCCTTACGAGTTAAGCCTAGAAGAAGCTTTTAGTAGAGATATTAAACTTAAAGCTGACTACCGGGAAGAATATTTAGATTTATTGGAGCAACAACGTAAAAGAAGTCAAACAGCCACTAAGGGGACTTTTAAGGGTGGTTTAGGGGGCCAAACTCTTATTCATAAAAAATATCACACAGCTACTCATTTAATGTACCAAGCCCTAAGAGAGGTATTAGGAGAACATGTTGTTCAGCACGGAAGTAATATAACCGAAGAAAGATTACGTTTTGATTTTTCTCATCCCGAAAAAATGACCAAAGACCAAATAGCTAGAGTTGAAAAAATTGTGAATGACCAAATAGACAAAGATTTAGTAATAACGTGGGAAGAGCACGACACCAAAGAAGCTATGAATAAATTACACGCCCTTGGAGCATTTGGTGACAGGTATGGCCAAAAAGTAAAAGTCTATAGAATGCAGGCCAAAGGATCATTAAAACCTTTTAGTCTCGAAATTTGTGGCGGTCCTCATGTTGAACACACCGCTATTTTAAAAGAAAACAGTAAAAAATTTAAGATTTTAAAAGAAGAATCAAGCTCTTCTGGGATTCGAAGGATAAAGGCTGCTCTTATCTAGACTTTTCTTAAGCAAATTTTAATTCTTAAGGGATAAAATTGATCAAACTTATGTTAAACTATTAGATATGCTAGAAAAAATTAAAACTAGTTCAAGGAATCTAGCTCAACTCGCATTGAACAAAGCCTCAAAAAAAGGTAGTTCACTTCGAAACAAGAGACTCAAAGAACAATATCTAGTCGGTTTAGATATTGGCACTGAATACGTTAAGGCTTTAATAGCCAAGACTTCAACCGATAATCCTGGAACCCTTGAAATTATTGGTGTCGGACGACAACATCAAGCTTTAACAGATATGCAAGCCGGAGCTATAGCCGATATTGCAGCCGTTGTTGAAAATTGTGACAAAGCTTTAAGTGAAGCCGAGAAACAAGCAGGGGTAAGTGCTCGAACTGCTATCCTAGGGATAGCTGGAGAACTTGTCAAGGGGACAACCAATAGTGTTAGGGTATCTCGAAAAGATCCTACTCTAGCCATCGATGCCGTTGAAATGGAAAAGATTATTTCTCTTGTTCAAGAACGTTCTGAAGCTAGAGCCAAGCAACAACTTGTCTTAGAGCTTGGTGGTAAAAACGTTGATGTGCGACTTGTAAACAGTGCCTTAGTGAGTATTGAAATTGATGGTTACCCAATAAATAACCCAATTGGTTTTCAGGGTAGAGACGTCGTGATTCAACTATATACAGCTTTTGCCCCTCTGATTCATATTGGTGCACTTGAAAAGACCGCCCAAGAACTCGATCTAGATCTGTTAGCGGTAGCGGCTGAGCCTTTCGCTGTCTCAAGAGCCGTAATCGGCAATGATTCATCGCAAAACCTTAGTGCGATCTTAATGGACGTAGGAGGAGGGACAACCGATATAGCTGTTATTAACGAAGGTGGAGTTCAGGGTACAAAGATGTTTGGCATTGGAGGCCGAGCGTTTACTAGAGGTGTTGAAAAAGAATTAGGCATTAGCTTTGCTCAAGCCGAGGAATTAAAGATTAAACTTTCTTCCAATGAAATTGCCACTCAAAAGAGACCAATTATTGAATCTGCTCTTGAAAGGACTTCCGATACTTGGGTTAGTGGGATAGAATTAGCTTTAAGCGAATTCGATAAGCTAGACCACTTACCCCACAGAATGTTTCTATGTGGAGGAGGATCGTCTCTAGATATGCTGATCGATAAGCTTGAACAATCAAGTTGGTATAAAGAATTACCCTTTACTAAAAAACCGAGCGTCCACCATATCAAACCGGAGCAAGTTGTTGGAATTGTAGATCAAACCGGTCAAATAAATGACCATACCTTTATAACCGCCATGGGACTCTTAAGAGTCGGACTTGATACTTCAGACTTTAATACCGATGGTAACCAATCAATAAGGGATAAATTAGATAAGATGTTGAGCGTATAAATGGCCGAACAATCAAAAACAACCATATATGTAGATGTCGATGACGAGATAACAAACGTCATAGATAAAGTTTTAGATTCTAGCGCCAAAGTGATCGCTTTAGTACTTCCTAAAAGACCTAGTATTTTTCAAAGTACCGTTAACATGAAGCTTTTAAAAAGAAAAAGCCAAGAAGCTAATAAGAAAGTAGTGTTAGTAACAAGTGAAGCCAACTTATTGCCGTTAGCTGGAGGGGTTGGTTTATTTGTCGCTAAAACTCTTAACAGTAAACCTGAAATTCCAAGTGCTCCTGTTTTTAATGAATCAATCATTGAAGCCGACGAAGACGAACCTTTGATGATAGATCAAAATGAGACTTTAGATAAAGATTTGGATCTTAAGAACTCTGGAGCAAAGACTATTGCTCAACTTTCACCAAGTGAACCTCTTGGGAGTCTTAAAACTAAGCTAGACAAAGATTTAGATACAATCGATTTGGATAATACTGAATTAAACAACCAAAGTAATGATGACCAAACTAGCGAACCTAAGCCCAAGAAGACCAAGAAAGATAAAAAAGAAAAGATTAAAATACCAAACTTTAGAAAGTTTAAGATTATTAGTGTCTTAGTGATTCTTATTCTTTTGATCGGAATTTTAGGTTATGTGGCCTTAAGCGTCTTACCTTCCGCCACCATCGATATTAGCACCGATTCATCCAATGTTAACGCAAATGTAAGCTTTACCATGGATCCTTCTACTTCTAGTCTAAATCTAGCCTCTAATACCGTTCCGGCTAAACAAGTTAAGGTCACTAAAACCTATTCAGCCACAGTTAATTCATCGGGACAACAAAACAATGGTACAAAAGCTACCGGACAAGTTACCTTTACGGCTTGTTATACTCAAGGTCCATTTGTTGCTCCAAGTCCGATTCCTGCTGGAACGGGCATAACTCAAAATAATTTAACCTATGTAACTAATTCTACCGCAACATTTAATCCTGTTGGAAATGCACAAGGGACATGTGTTAATTATACGACTAACAGTGTTAATATAACCGCCCAACAAGGCGGTAGCTCCTATAACACCCAAAACAATAATACTTCGTTTAATGTTCCGGGCTATACAAGTGGTTTTTCGGCAACTGGTGGAGCTAGTGGTGGTACAGACAATATAATAACCGTAGTAAGTCAAAACGATATAACCAATGCTCAGAATAAGATATCTCCAAATAGCAATTCAACTAAAAGCAAGCTATCTTCTCAACTTACTCAAGACGGTTACTTCCCAATATCAATGACCTTTAACGCTTCTCAACCAACTGTATCCGAAAATAATCAAGTAGGCTCACAAAATTCAAGTGTGACCGTAACTGAAAGTATTACCTATACTATGTACGGGGTCTTTAAAAAAGATTTAAATACCCTTCTTAATAACAATGTTGTCTCTCAAGTCGGTAGTTCCGAAAGTGTTTTAAGCACTGGGATAAGCAACGCTAATTTTTCGTTTACAAACGGCAATACTAATCCAACTCAAATTACCGTTCAGACTACCGCGGTAGTGGGACCAAATATTAACGTCAATCTAATCAAAACTCAGTCTGAGGGCAAAAAGATAGCCCAGATTAAAAGCATAGTAGAAGGTAATAGTAACGTAACCAGCGTAAAGGTTACTTTAAGTCCATTCTATGTTTCGAGCGCCCCTAATAATCCAAGTAAAATCCAGGTCCATATAGCTAAGCCAACCAAAACCGTTAACTAATGCTAAAAACCGAATCACTCAATTTACTAGCTTTAGATGTGGGCGATGTCCGAGTCGGAGTAGCCCTAGCAACTTATCCAGTCTATTTACCTCAAGCTTTAATTACAATAAAAAACGATTCAAAATTCTTTGAAAACTTAAGTAGTTTAGTTAAACAACACAATATCTCTAGATTAGTCATTGGTTTACCTCGAAATATGGATTCAAAAGATACCGCTCAAACCTTAAAAGTAAAAGATTTTGCCAATCAGATAAAGTCTAGATTACAATTGGAAGTGGATTATGAGGATGAATTTCTAACATCTCAAAAAGCCGAAGAAATTTTAAGAGAACAATCCAAGAATTATCTTAAAGAAGACGTAGATAAACTTGCTGCCGCCATAATTTTAGAAGATTATCTTAAGGGAAACTTAATAGTATGAAATTTGAAAAAAATCGAAAGTATAGAAGAATTCCGAAAAGAGTGTGGATATTAATTATTGTAATAATTATAGTCTTTATGACCGGTAGTGTGTTAGTCCGAAATTATTATTATGGCTTATTAAAACCTTATAGCTCTAGTCAAAGACCTGTATCGGTAGATATTGCTAAAGGCAGTAGCGTTCGAGAGATTACTGATCAACTATCCTCGGATCATGTCATTAGAAGCTCTTGGGCCGCTCAGTTATACATAAATAGCCAAAACTTTTCAAATAGTCTTCAGGCTGGTACTTACATCTTTTATCCCAACGAAACTACTCAACAAATAATATCAAACATAGTCTCAGGCAGGATAGCTACGAATCTAGTAACCATCCTACCCGGAACTAATATTTTTAAGCTTAAAACTGATCTACTTAAAGACGGCTACAGCTTAAGTGACATCAATAACGCTTTAAATATTAATAATTACAGGAACTTAAAGATTATGGAGTTTGTTCCAAGTAATGTTAACTCGATGGAGGGCTTACTTTGGCCAGATTCCTTCCAAAGAAATAAAAGCACCCCCCTAACTACCATAATAACCGAATCCTTAAATGAAATGTCGGCCCATTTAACGCCAAAAGTTCAAGCTGCTTTTGCCAGTGAAGGCCTATCGACTTATCAGGGGCTAATTTTAACTTCTATCATTGATCAGGAAGTTAGTAAACCATCAGATCAAGCTCAAGTAGCTCAGGTGTTTCTAAGTAGACTTAAACAATCAATGAACTTAGGATCGGACGTTACGGCTTACTACGGATCATTGGTTAATAATCAAACTCCAAGTTTGAGTTACGACTCTCCTTATAATACCTTGTTGCATCCTGGCTTGCCCCCTACTCCAATTAGCACGATTAACTCTACTTCACTATATGCTGCTACTCATCCAGCGCCTACCAATTGGCTCTATTTTGTTACTGGTGATAGTGGAGTAACCTATTTTTCGAATACTCTAACTCAACAACAAGCCAATACGGCCCAATATTGTCACAAGCTTTGCGGGAACTAGACAAAACTTAACACAAATGATATAACATTTTATGTAATGAGCGTAGAAAATGGACAAATTCTAAGACCAGAATTTAATGGGATTAACCCAAAGCTTATTGAAGTCTTGGGAAGACTTTCGGTCGGGATTAATTTATTTGTAGTTTCCGGGGACTTGGAAGAGGCTCAGGCTTTTCCTCAATTTACTTTAGGGAATTTTAATGTAACTTTAGAAAGCGTTGCTAGACTCATTAGTCCTAATCCAGAAATACCCGTAGCTATAACTACCGATCAAGAAGATAAAAGGGCTGAGATGGCTCAAATTTTAAGTAGTAGGTCCCATTTAAATATTATTTCTCTTGAATTTGATAAAAAAGATCGTGACGGTGAGTCGATCGGGATGTCTTCTCTTATAGCTGAGGGTGGTTTTTTTATAAAATCTGATTTACCCGACAAATCTCAAGCCATAGTTCGTTTTGCCACTTTTGATAATTCCGAAAGGGTTAAGAATAACGAGCCAGACTTAGGTGATGACATTGCAGCATTTTATGAACTTCAAGAATATTTCCAAAACCTAGGGACCAAGCCAAAACAAATAAGTCGCATTATAGGGATGATAAAGAAAGTAGGAGCGTCTTTAGAGTCATACCCTGATCAGGCTTTTTCTAAAAAAGCTTTTCGTGAAGCTTTTGAGTCTGGACGGTTCTCAACTATCCCAGGATTAAACCAGAAGGATTTTTCCTATCTTTTAAAAATAATAAAACATATTTCACCAAAACAAGATTAAGATGCGCTTGAGGATCAATCCTCAACTTGATATAATTAGAACGTTATAGTTAGTTACTTTTAAAAAATACTTTCTTTATTAAAGACTATAATTAATCTTGTTATTACGAGGCATGGATAAGCCCAATATTAAATTAAAAAATAACCTGGGGAAGTTTAATTCCCTTGGTATTATTTCTGATCTTAAAAAAAGAGTATCTTTGATAGATGAAAATGTTTCTAAAAAAGAAAAAAACAAAAAAACTCAGCTTAAGACAAGGGTTATATTCTTTTCAATTAATATTCTCGTTTTAGCAATCTTAGGAATATTTTTAATTACCAATGTTTCCAACGCTAGTAATATTAATTCCAGTTCAAATACTCAGAGCACTAGCTTAGTTGCTAGCCCCCTAGATCAGGTAGCTTCAGCTAATATTGCCCTAACAGTTGCCAGAGCCACTAATCTCCCGGAAACTACCTCTATTGCTAACCAGGCGGATTCTCAAAATGCTGAAATTGCTATGGCTGCTACAACCAACAATGTCATTTCAAAACCTCAGATTACAACCACTGCCCTAAAATCTCGAGCCGATATAATATCGTATAAAGTTCAAACTGGCGATACGGTTGCTTCTTTAGCTCAAAAATTTGGCGTAACTTCTAATAGTATCGAATGGTCAAACAGTTTAAGAAGTAATTCTTTAATTCCTGGACAGAATCTTTTAATACCGCCCGTTAACGGTATTGTATATATTGTTAAGTCTGGCGATACGGTTGCTTCTTTAGCTCAAAAGTATAACGCCAGTGCAGCTCAGATTATTGCCTATAATGACGCCGAGATAAAAGGTATATGGCCGGGAGAAAAAATCATTATACCAAACGGTAACATTGTTCAACAGTCGTCTTATGGAATAGGCTATGCCTGGAATGGACCCAGCTATGGCTACAATGGCTATGATTATGGTTATTGTACTTGGTATGCAGCTTCAAAGGTAGCTGTTCCAACTAATTGGGGAAATGCCATTACCTGGGCCTATTATGCTACCTTGAGTGGATGGAATGTTAGTTCAAGACCGACGGTTGGAGCAATTGCTCAAACGCCCTATGCTTTTGGCGGAGAAGGTCATGTTGCCATCGTTGATGCCGTTTCAAGTGATGGATCTATGATAAAGTTTTCAGACATGAATGGCCTAGCTGGGTGGGGTCGAGTTGGATATAGCGGATGGGTACCGGTAAGCTCGTTCCCGAATTACATTTCAAAATAACCCTAGAATTTATTTCTTAAATCGGATACCCTTAGACTATGAATTTTGTTGATAAGGTGGCTATTAGAGTTCAGGCTGGAAAAGGCGGAGATGGCCATAAAAGTTTTCGGAGAGAACTCTATATAAGCAAAGGTGGTCCGGATGGCGGAGATGGTGGAGACGGCGGAGATATTATCTTTGAAGCTAATCAAAATCAAGATACTCTAGCTAGCTTTAGATTTGAAAAGGACCTAAAGGCTCAAGACGGAGAATCGGGAGGGAAGAGTCGTAAGCATGGGAAACGGGGGAATAATTTAGTAAGTAAAGTACCTTTAGGCACCCAAATTTTTTTAGACGGTAAGTTATTGTTTGACTTGACTCAGGAAGGACAAAGTGAAGTTATTGCCAAGGGCGGAAAAGGAGGATTTGGCAATGCTCATTTCGTATCATCGGTTAGACAGGCTCCGGATTTCGCTGAAAAAGGAGAACCTGGTCAAAAATATGAGATTACTTTAGAACTAAAACTAATTGCCGACATAGCTCTAGTCGGACTACCAAATAGTGGTAAATCTACTCTTTTATCTAGACTTTCAAATGCTCGTCCAGAAATAGCTAATTATCCATTTACGACTCTTGTTCCTAATCTAGGGGTGCTTGATTTATCTAAAACCAAAAGTGTTTTAATAGCCGACATACCAGGATTAATTGAGGGGGCATCTTTAGGTAAAGGTCTTGGACATAGCTTCTTAAGACACATCGAAAGAACCAAAGCTATTATTCATCTTATAGATTTTTACAGTGACAAAATTGTTGAAGATTATTTAATAATTCGTAAAGAGCTTACCAGTTATTCCAAAAAACTAGCTAATTTACCCGAACTTATTGTTATTAATAAAATTGATGGAGTTGATCAAGCTATTTTAGATAAAAAATTAGAACCTATCAAAAAAGAGCTTACAAAGAAAACTAAATTGATGACTATCTCAGCTCTGTCCGGTCAAAATCTTAATAAATTAAAAGAAGAAATATCTTTACTAACGGTTTTAAAAAAGAAGACTTCTAAATCTTTAGCTCCTAAACTTCCAGTTATTAAAATAATCAACAATCCTGATCAATTTAAGGTTAAGAAGTTATCTAAAGGACTATATCTTGTTATTGGAGAAAGTATTTCTAGATTTGCTCTAAGAACCGATTTCAAGAATGACCAAGCCTTGCTCCGCTTAAAGGACATTCTTAATAAACGCGGAATTTATAAGGAGCTTCGGCGCAAGGGTTTAAAAAGTGGCGACAAAGTTACTTTTGATCCAGATGCTAATCAGTACCTAAAGTATTAAAATGCCTGCAACATATTTTTTTTATGATCTAGAAACTAGCGGTCTTTCTCCTAGGTCTGATCGTATTATGCAATTTGCTGGCCAGAGAACAGACCTAAATTTTAAACCTCTTAAAAAGCCCTTTAATTTAAAAATAAAATTACCAAATGATTGTTTACCTAGCGTTAAAGCTCTTCTCTTAACTGGGATATCTCCTCTGCAAAAAGGCTTAACAGAGCTCGAGTTTCTTAAAATATTTAATAATGAGATTAATACCCAAGACACTATTTTTGTTGGCTATAACAATATTAGATTTGATGATGAATTCATTCGTTATCTTAATTATCGTAATTTCAGCGATCCATATAAATGGCACTGGGATAAGAATAATTCTAGATGGGATATATTAGATTTAGTTCGTATGACTAGGGCTCTTCGACCAGAAGGCATAACTTGGCCCTTAGACGATAAAGGTCAACCAACTAATAAGCTTGAGACTCTAACTAAAGCCAATAATTTGAATCATTCAAGAGCCCATGATGCCTTAAGCGATGTCTTAGCAACTATTGAAGTTGTTAGGTTAATTCATTCAAAACAACCCAAACTATTTAATTACTTAAAAGAATTACGAACCAAAAAAAGTGTTACAAACTTCTTAAAGAACAACCAGACATTTATTTATACTTCTAGCCATTTTATGGGCCAATATTTAAATACGACACTCGTGGCTTTAATGGATCTAGATCTTAATGAACCTTCGAGTGCCTTAGTTTATGATCTTAGACAAGATCCAAGCCAATATTTAAAGCTTACCGTAAAACAATTAACTGAATCATGGATCTATGACCCTAGTCAAAAAAAATACTTATTACCCTTTAAGACAGTTAAGTTAAATCGCTGTCCAGCTTTTGCTCCGATTTCAACCCTAGATAAGGATTCTGAAAAAAGGCTTTCGATTAATAAAAAGGAATGCCTATTAAATTACGCTAAACTATTAGAGTATAAAGATGTCCTTTTGCCAAAAGTTCTTGAAGCCCGTAAAATCTTAAATTCAAAGAGAGATCAAAAATCTAGCCCACCATTAATTAATGAGAACCTATACGGAAGTTTTGACTCAGTTAACGACCAGGTCAAAAAAGCTTTAATTTTAAAAGACCCTTTTAGGAAAATAAGTTTTAACAATAAGGCCTTAAATGATTTATATGTTTTATTTATGGCCTATAACTATCAAGATAAATTAAACCCAGATCAAAAAATAATCTGGAAAAAACATCTAAAACAAAAATTATTTACTAAAAACGAAGGATTGTCTAATTATGATAAATTTCTTTTAGAGATAAAAGAATCCCAAAAAAATTATAAAAAATCGAAGATTATTGAAGATCTTAAGGCCTATGCCAACCTTATTTTAAGCGAGTATGAAAAGAGCTAGCAGGTTTTGGCCCGGGTCTTTCAATCTCTCTAACGTACTTATTAACGAATCTTAAATAGTTAATGTACCCATTAGCTAAATAGCCAAGAATAATAGTGGTAATTATTAACCACACAAAAAAATTAATTTGAATATTTGTCCCGGGAATTAAACCCAATACGAAAAAAGTTTGCATTTCTCCCCCTTAAAACGTTTGGAATATAAATATACAACCAACTGGTAGCAATGTCAACAATATTTATACATATTTTGTAATTTAATCCGTTCTAGTGATAGTTATAGGAGGAATATTCTAAACTAGTCTATCTTTTTTCTTTATTTCGAGCTATAATAATATGTCAAATTCGAGGTATAAAATGGCTGAAAAAATTATTATCAAAGGTGCAAGAGAGCATAATTTAAAAGATATAGACCTTGAAATTCCTAGAAATAAATTAGTCGTTATGACTGGTTTAAGTGGTTCTGGAAAATCATCTCTGGCTTTTGATACGATTTATGCCGAAGGACAAAGAAGATATGTTGAAAGTTTAAGTTCCTATGCAAGACAATTCCTGGGTGTTATGGAGAAGCCCGATGTTGACCAGATAGACGGATTAAGTCCGGCTATAAGCATTGATCAAAAATCTACTAGCCGAAATCCACGTTCAACCGTAGCTACCGTGACTGAGATTTATGACTATCTAAGACTACTCTTTGCTAGAATTGGTGTTCCGCACTGTCCGATAGATGGCTTGGCGGTTGAGAAAAGAACTTCTCAAAGTATTATTGAACAGATTGAAACTGACTACAGGGACCAAAGATTAGTAATTCTAGCTCCCATAGTATCGGATAAAAAAGGAGCTTTTGAACATATTAGCGAAAAGTATCTTAGAGCTGGATATGCTCGGGTTCGAGTTGACGGTATTATCTATACCCTTGAAGAATTCCCGGAATTAGACAAGAATTATCGTCATAATATTGAAATAGTAGTAGATAGGCTTATTAATAACTTGGAGAATAGGAATAGATTAGTTCAAGCTATTGAACAAGCTCTAGAAATTGCTGAGAATAAAGTAGCCGTCTTAGAACATAACTCAAATAAAATTGAGACCTTTAGCTTACTTTACGCTTGTGTAAATCATCCAGATATTGCTATTCCAGAACTTGAACCAAGATCATTTAGTTTTAACTCACCCCAAGGAGCTTGTCCTGTTTGTACCGGGATAGGCTCCAGGTTAGAAGTAAATCCTGAATTGGTTATACCTAATGGACGTTTAACAATTGCCGAAGGAGCAATTCGGCCATATAACCGAATCAATGCCGATAATTGGCACACTAAGAAACTACAAGCTCTGGCCGACAAATATAAATTCAGTTTGCATGTTCCAACTAGCCAATTAAAAAAAAATATTATAGATAAGATCTTATACGGAACTGGTAGTGATAAATATCGTATTAGTATTGGCAGTGGGCGTAGTTTTGAAACGACATTTTCAGGGGTAATCCCTGACTTAGAAAGAAGACATAAAGAAACAGAAAGCGATTTCATAAGACGAGATATTGAAAAATATATGCAAGAAAAACCTTGTCATGCTTGCCATGGTCTTAGACTTAAACCAGAAGTCTTGGCAATTAAAATAAAAGATAAATCAATCATGGATGTTTGTAGTTTAAATATTAACGAAGCCATTAATTGGGTTAACGACCTTAAGTTAACAGACAAGGAACAGCAGATAGCTAGCCTAATTTTAAAAGAAATTAGTTTTCGTCTCAAGTTTATGAACGACGTTGGTTTAAATTATCTTAATTTACTTAGAAGCGCCAATACCTTAAGTGGAGGAGAGGCCCAGAGAATTAGATTAGCTACTCAAATCGGTTCGGGCTTAATGGGAGTACTTTATGTTTTAGACGAACCATCTATTGGCTTACACCAAAGGGATAACGCTAAACTTATTAATACCTTAAAGAACTTAAGAGATATCGGTAATAGCGTTATAGTTGTTGAGCATGACGAAGAAACCATCAGATCGTCCGATTACTTAATCGACATTGGTCCTGGGGCTGGTATCCATGGTGGACATGTTGTAGCAGCCGGTTCCTTAGAAGAGGTTTTAAAAATTAACAAAAGCTTAACCGCTCAATACTTGAATGGTTCTAAAAAAATCGAAACTCCTAAAAAAAGACGAGCTGGCAATCAGAAAGAATTAGTTATTAAAGGGGCAACTGAAAATAATCTCAAGAATATTGATGTTCATATACCTCTAGGCAAGTTAGTGGTTGTTAGTGGCGTCTCGGGATCTGGCAAGTCAAGTTTAATTAATGACATCTTAGCCAAGGAGTTATTAGCTAGACTTCATCGCGCCTCAAGCGTACCAGGAAGACATCAAGATATTGAGGGGATAGATAATCTCGATAAAGCTATAATTATCGATCAGGAAGCAATTGGTCGAACGCCAAGGTCTAATCCAGCTACTTACACTGGTCTTTTTACTCCAATTAGAGAACTTTTTGCTTCGGTTCCCGAGGCAAAATTAAGAGGCTATATGCCCGGAAGATTTAGTTTTAATGTGCAAGGTGGACGCTGCGAAAACTGTCGAGGTGATGGAATTATAAAAATAGAAATGCATTTTTTACCAGATGTTTACGTAACCTGCGAAGTTTGTCACGGCAAAAGGTACAATAAAGAAGCTTTAGAGGTTCATTATAAGGGCAAAGATATTAGTGAAATATTAAATATGACTTGTGAACAAGCCTTAGAATTCTTTGCCAGTATTCCTTCGGTTTCAAGGAAACTTCAGACCTTAGTGGAGGTTGGTTTAGGGTATATTCGACTAGGACAGCCCGCCACAACCTTAAGTGGTGGTGAAGCGCAGCGCATTAAACTGGCCTCGGAATTGTCCAGAAGACCGACCGGTAAAACCTTATATATTTTAGATGAGCCAACAACAGGACTTCATTTTGACGATGTTAAAAGACTATTAAGCGTAATACATGCTTTAGTTGATGCTGGTAATAGCATGATCGTTATTGAGCATAATCTGGATGTTATTAAGAACGCCGACTATATTATCGACATGGGGCCAGAGGGTGGTGATCAAGGGGGTCAAATCATAGCCAAAGGGACACCAGAGGAGATTATTAAACAAAAGGGCTATACGGCTCAGTATTTAAGGCTTTAAGGCTTTTTTAGCTTTTCGAGCCTTTAAGTATCTCTTAATAATAAAATGATAAATCGTTGGTCCTAATGAGACCACTACCACTAAACCAACTACTCCAAGAATATAGTGGTCAACGTGAGGGATTCGACTTCCGATATAATATCCGATAAGAGTCACAATAATAGCCCAGGCACTATCCCCTATAGCGTCATAGATTAAGAATTTAGAATAAGGCATTTCAGCCACACCCCCAACCAAAGGATTAAAAGTTCTAATAACTGGAATAAAGTGAGCAATCAAAACCGCTTTTGATCCGTATTTTTGATAAAAATCTTCGGCCTTCTTAACGTGTTTAGCGTCAAAAAGAACACTATCTTTTTTATTAAATATTCTTCTTCCTAATTTTCGACCAATTAAATAAGCCGTACTATCGCCTAAAATGGCAGCTATTAAGGCTACAATTATAACTGACCAAAGTGAGAACTTGCCCTGCATGGCAAAAATTCCACCAGCTATTAATAAAGTATCCCCAGGTAGGAAGAAGCCTAAAAAGAGCCCTACTTCAGAAAATAAAAAGAGTCCAATAAGCCATAAGCCACCGGACTGAATTATTTCATTGACGTTAAACATTAGTCTAAATTATAGCTTAATTAACTAAAAACAACACTCTAAAGTTTAGTCTTGTTTTAAAAATATTAACCTCTTTAAAACTGAGATTAAACTTTAGGATATAATCTAATCTAGAAATTAAAAAATTTCTCTCAGAGTTCCATTATCAAATGCAACCGTTAGAATAAATTCATAATAATAAATCTAGGAGGATTTAACTATGAAGCACCTAACGGCTGCAGATAGGGGTAAGATTGAGATCTTACTCCAAGAGAATTATACAAACAAACAGATCTCTATCAAACTAAGTAGAAATCCATCTACTATTAGTAGAGAGATTAAGAAAGGATTAGACGGTAGTAGAATCTACCGAGCCTGGGTAGCCCAGGTTGCTTATGAGACTAATAGAAAACACTGTAGACAAATACCCAAATTAGATCATCCAGCTAATTATCGACTAAGAAGCTGGATTGTTGACTGTCTTCAGAAAGGTTGGGATCCAAGTATGATTGCTGGTAGATTAGCTGGCGAAGGATTCAAGCTAATCGCTTGTGCTGAAACTATCTACAAATGGATATACTCTAGTCCCTGGGCTATTGCCGAGAAGTTATACCAGTATCTACGTCAAGGAAAGAAAAGAAGAACCAAGCATAAAGGTCGATCAGCTCAGAAATCTAGAATATCTAATAGGGTATCTATTCATCAAAGACCACAGATAGTAGACGAAAAAAGTCGTCTTGGTGACTGGGAGGGAGATAGTGTAGTCTATACCCATAAACATGCTATTAATACCGTCAATGAGCGGGTTAGTAGTTTAGTGGCCTTTACTAAGTTAAATCAAAAAACAGCTCTCTTAACTGCAGAGGCTGTTATTAAGAAGCTTAATGGATATATTGCCCATACTATAACCTTTGACAATGGTAGTGAGTTTACAAAGCATGAATTAATTACCACAGCACTTGGTATATCTGTCTATTTTGCTGATCCCTATAGCTCCTGGCAACGAGGAGCTAATGAGAATAGTAATCGTCAGTTACGAGCCTATTTACCTAAGAGAAGTGACATTCGAAATCTAACTCAAAAAGAACTAGATAACATTGCCTGGGAGTTAAACAATAAACCCAGAAGAAGATTAAACTGGCATACACCACA
>DAHXLD010000015.1 GCA_027371845.1 Candidatus Saccharimonadota bacterium | reverse complement strand
TGGATATTATTGGAATAGGAGCGTATCACTCCATAACCAGATACATAAAGTCATTACGTATCTAGACTACTACAACAATAGAAGAGTACACTTAAAACTACAGTACAAGACACCACAACAAATGTTGCAAAGCTCCTGAGGTTTGTACGTTTTTCTACACTTACTCACTACCGTCAAGGACCCCAAATATTAGACACGTTGTGTGAGACTTTTTTAAACTTTTAATGTATTGGCATATTGGGCCGGGAGCATGCCTAAAGCACTATGAATTCGTTGATGGTTGTAATAGTAAATCTGGATAGCAATAGCTTCGAGGAGTTCTTGAACATAGTAAATAACGCCGGAAAACTTCTTAGAGCAGCTGATGTAGGGCTAAAAGACAGAATTGCTCATCTAATCTACTTGAACGTGCATGTAGACAGCGAAAAAAGTGGTCGATTATCAGACGAGAGAGCCGTTCAAAACATATTTCAAAACTCATAAAATTTCGAATGGTCGGGGTGACAGGACTTGAACCTGCGACCTCACGGCCCCCAGCCGTACGCGCTAGCCAACTGCGCCACACCCCGATTTTATCTATTTTATATTATATAAGCTTTTATATCTAGAAATGCTCTGATAAGATATAGAATATGTGGCAAAAAACCAAACATGGATTATATAAACAATTTGTATTTGAAAATTTTCAGGAAGCTTTGAATTTTATAAATAGAGCATCCGAGGTAGCCATAAGCAATAATCATCATTTTAGACTAGAGAATGATTATAAAACGGTCCAATTGTGGCTCGTGACCCATGAACAGAAAGATGTTATTACGGATTTAGATTATAAAATGTCGGAAGAAATTGATAAATTACTAGAAGGGTCTGATCAGATTAATAGTATAGATAAAGACGTTAAAATTGCTAAGAACACTATAACCGAAACTAGATTTAAACTTTATGCCGATGGCGGATCTAGAGGTAATCCAGGTCCTTCTTCCAGTGGCTTTGTAATCATGGATCTAAATAATAAAATTTTACATGATGAAGGGGTTTATTTAGGGGTCACAACTAATAATCAGGCCGAGTACACTGCTCTTAAATTAGGGCTTGAAAAATGTTTAGAAATTGGGGCTCAAGAGATACAGGTTTTTATGGACAGTCTCTTAGTGGTTAATCAGATGAAGGGAATATTTAAAGTCAGGAATAGGGATATTTGGCCTATACACGACAACATTACTAATCTAGTTAAAAAATTTAAAAAAGTAGAATTTCAACACGTTCCCAGAGAGTTTAATAAGTTAGCCGATGCAGCCGTTAATCGAGCCT
The DNA here is from genome assembly GCA_027371845.1 of Candidatus Saccharimonadota bacterium. GTDB lineage: Bacteria > Patescibacteriota > Saccharimonadia > Saccharimonadales > UBA4665 > JAJZMH01. Next base: position 12,790 of record DAHXLD010000015.1, on the reverse strand, counting down.
TAGATCAAGAATTATCTAAACAAAATAACTAAATCATGTTAGAATAAGCATCGGCAGAATACTGGTTGGTCGCGTGTTTATCACGAGGAAAGTCCGGGCAACAAAGGGAAGAGTAGTCGTTAACGACGACCGGACGTGAGTCTAGGGAAAGTGCCACAGAAACTATACCGCCATTTATTGGTAAGGGTGAAAAGAGTGATTTAAGAGATCACAGTTCTGTATGGTGACATATGGGAAGGGTAAACCCTACTCGTTGCAAGGAGGTGGATTTATGAGGAAACTCATAGTGTATCCCTTCAAAATCTACCTAATATCCGCTCGAGCCTATAAGCAATTATACGGCCAAGATAGATGACCAGCTCTTGTTTATCAAGAACAGAACCCGGCTTATAGGTATTCTGCCATTGTAGTACTATACGGCTAGTTTATTTAATTACACTTTTTACTATTTTACTAAATGCCTTGGGTTCATTGACTGCTAATTCAGACAATACTTTTCTATCAAGCTCAATTTTGTTTTCTTTTAATCCGAATATAAATTTACTATAGGTGGTTCCGTTTAATCTGGCTGCAGCATTAATCCTAGTATTCCAGAGCTCTCTTAAAGATCGTTTCTTATTCTTTCTATCTCTCGTGGCAAACTGTAAAGATTTTATTAGTGCTTGGCGACCTCTTTTAATACTTACTCGATTAGGGTGGCTAAATCCTTTAGTAGCTTTTCTTATCTTATTATGTCGTTTATGACTTGTTGTTCCTCTTTTTACTCTCACAACTTACTCCTTATTCAAATTCTACAAATTATTAAATTATGCCCCTAGCTTGGTTTTTATCATCTTTGCTATTGATCCTGATCTTGTACTCAAAGAGCTTAAACTTCTCTTTCTAGACTTAGTTTTTTTAGCTAAAAAGTGATTCCTGTTTGGATGTCCAGTTCTAACCTTACCGTTCTTGGTTATTCTAACTCGATCTTTGGTACCGCTATGAGTTTTTAACTTTGGCATTTTAATTTACTCCTCTAACTACAAAACTTAGCTGTCTTCCCGCAAGTGCGGGGGTTTGGTCAACTATTACTTTATCACCTAAATCTTCAATGATTTTATTTGCTAAATTAAAACCAATTTCTTTGTGGGCCTGTTCTCGCCCCTTGTACATTATCATGAACTTAACCTTATGTTTATTATCGATAAATTTCCTAGTTTTGTCTAGTTTTATCTGAAGATCGTGTTCTCCAATTTTTAAACCTAATCGAATTTGTTTAAGTTCGGCAACCTTTGAAGCCTTTTTATTCTTTTTCAGCTGCTTTATCTTTTGATAATTGTATTTTCCCCAGTCGGTTAGTTTTGCAATTGGGGGATCACTATCCGGATTAATTTCAACTAAGTCTAAGTCCTTATCGCGGGCAGTATTTAAGGCTTCTTCCAAAGACAAGATACCTAGTTGCTTGCCGTCTTCGTCTATTACTCTCAAAGTCCTGGATTTAATTTCGCCATTTAAGCGATTAGTTCTGGCTATAAGCTAAGTCTCCTTAATCATTATATTAATTAATAAATCATATTAAATACTAACAGATAAGGCCGATCAAATCAATAATATTCTATTAAAAAAGGTTCTGAAAATACAAGTTCTTAGAACGACTAAACGTATATAAAATATATATCTTATTATAAAACAACGGCTTGCGAGAAGCCGTTGTTCTTGATTCATTTTTGTTTTTGAGCACTTTTTTTATTCAAGTGCTGGTTTAATGATAATTTAATAAAATCATCTCGTCAATAACAATAATGCTTATTTATTTAAACCTGTGTATAACTTTATTAAAATATCAAACCGGATAATTAAAATAGAATAAATTTTTTGGTTCCTACTTTAACTAAAAGCTTAATCGTTATTGACTTTATTGCTATATTTTGCTAACATTAAATTAGGTAAGCAAAAACAAAAATTACCAAAAAATATCGCTCGATTAGCCATAAAAGCTAAAAGAGCGGTCAGTCAATGTCGAAGCGAATAAGCGCTAAACAATTTATTTTACGAGCGGATTTATAACTTCGACTCCAAGAATCTACAAAACTGCCCCATAGTTATTATGGGGCAGTTTTAGTATATAATCATATAAAAGTATGAATAAGATAATTAGTAGGTATAAACTTGTGTTATTGTTGACGTTGCTATTGATATTAGATGGCTTGTTCTTTGGTTTTACTAATCCACTCGATGTATCTCAAATCTTTCTTTTGATTGGTTTTATTTTAGTTGGTCTTACCGTATACATATTAATCCTATTATTACTCCGATATTTAAAATATTTAGGCTTTAAACTTAAAAATGAATCTAGAATAAGCATTATTCTTACGATTGTGACTGTTATTGCTTTGGCTCTTGAGTCAATAGGTCAATTTAGCACTATCGATTTAGTAACCTTACTAGTGTTTTGTTTGATCTTATATGTATATTTAGGTGCAATATCTTCAAGTAGGCGCCAAAAATAGAAGATTTAACCCTTTTAAAATATATAAATAAAGGATATAATTTAGATATGCAACCCCCTGAAAATAATAGTCCAGAGCTTAGCTTACCGAAGCCGATTTCGGATGCGTTAGAGCCTCATGGTGCAAAAATCCAGGAGTCAACTAAGACAGAAAGTCCAATTGAAAATAGCCCGTCGAGAGAGAATATATTAAACGAACTCAATAGCAAAGTAGCCGGGATAACTAACTCTATCCCTTCAAGTAACGATAATCAATCAAGCTCGGACGATGCAGGGGGCTCCAATTCTAATAGCGGAGTAAATTTGCCCGCGAACGACAATCCTTTAGTGGCTAACGATGACGATTTAATTGAAAAAGAATGGGTTGAAAAAGCTAAACAAATTGTAGATAAGACCAAAGAAGACCCGAAAGAACAGAGTACCGAGCTTAGCTATATGAAGTCTGATTATATGAAAAAAAGATATAACAGAGATATTAAAATAGGTAATTAGACAATAATGATCCTTTTTATAAAAATAATAGGAGTAATTCTTGGCATAGTTCTTATGGTGGGTCCTTTTATATTTCTACACATTAGAAAAACTTTTAGAGAACAAAAGAATTATGAAAGAGGATTAAAACTTGTTCCAATATTAATCCACTTGCCCCCTGAAAGCGACGATACCGACAATAGAGGGGGAAGAGATGAAAGAGATATTAATGAAGAAAGTATAAGTAAGGCCCAGATAATCTATAACATAATTGCTGGAACTTGGGAGAAGGGCTTTAATCGAAAGTTTTACGGTCAGAGGCACGTTAGCTTTGAAATAGTGGGAGCTAAAGGCTTTATAAATTACTATACGTCCGTTCCAGTTAGCCTTGTTGAGGTTGTAAAACAGGCTATTATAAGCGCTTATCCGACCGCAAGACTTGAAGAAACATATGAACATAATATCTTTAGTACCGTCGGGAAAATAAACGGAACATTAGGAGGTGAATTTGTATTAAAACAGTCCTACGCTTATCCAATAGCTACTTACCAGGACAGTAAGCGCGATGCTATGCAATCTATATTAAGTGCAATGACGGGTTTATCGAAAGAAGATGGGGCTGCTATTCAAATCTTGATAAGGCCAGCCGATCCAGGTTGGAGAAAAAACGCTTCAAACTTAGCTAATAAGAAGAGGAAGGGGCAAGAAAGTAAAACGGGCTTTGAAGCCGTTACTTGGTGGATTAAAAGTATATTTGTTGCAATCTCAAAAGCTCCAGAGCAAAACTCCAAGGATCCCAATAGTGGAGGATCTAAAAAAGAATTATCTAATCTAGAAGCCGCCACCTTAGACGCAATTGATGACAAAACACGTCATGCAGCTTTTGAGGTAGTTTTAAGAGTGATGGTTTCTTCTAATATTAGCCAAAAAGCTCAATCTATTTTAAGTCAGATAATAGCCAGTTTCTCGTTATTTGACGCTCCGGGGAAAAATGGATTTAAATATGTGCCTTCTAAAGACATAGAAGGACTAGTTACCTCTTATATAATGAGATTTTTCCCTCAACACAATAAAGGGATGATATTGAATGCCGTAGAACTTGCTAGCCTCTTTCATTTTCCCGATCAAAGTAATATTCCTACCAGCCAAGTTGTTAAGCAGTCTTCAAAACAAGTTGATGGACCTAGAAATATTCCAGAAGATGGATTACTTTTAGGATTCAATGTTTTTAGAGGAGCCAGAAAGCCAATTAGATTAGCTAACGGCGATAGACAGAGACACTTATATGCCGTAGGACAAACCGGAACAGGTAAATCTATATTCTTAGAGAATCTGGCTCTCCAGGATATGTTGAATGGTAATGGTTTTGCTTTTGTTGATCCACATGGCGACACGGTTGAAGACTTATTGGCTATGGTGCCAAAGGAAAGAACAGAAGATTTAATTTATTTTTCTCCCGGTAACATGGAATATCCCATGGGATTAAATTTATTTGAATTTAACTCCGAAGATCAGAAAGACTTTTTGGTTCAAGAGGCTATAAATATGCTCTATAAGCTTTATGATCCAAATCATACAGGTATTATGGGTCCAAGATACGAACATATGTTTAGAATGGCTGCATTAACCGTTATGGCAGATCCTAATGGGGGTACTTTTATAGATATTCCAAAGCTTTTTAGAGATCCAAAATTCGTGGAGCAAAAATTAAAATACCTTAAAGATCAAACGGTTGTTGAATTTTGGAAAAAAGAAGTTCCTCAAAGTCAAAGGTCTAACGATTTTGGAGAAGTTGTTGCATGGGTTGTGAGTAAGTTTAGTGCATTTTTAAGTAATGAAATGATGAGAAATATTATTGGTCAAACTAAAAGTGCCTTTGATTTAAGAGATATTATGGATCATAAAAAGATACTATTAGTTAATTTGAGTAAGGGTGGAACTGGAGAACTTAACTCTAAACTCCTGGGAATGATATTCGTTATGAAGTTCCAAGCTGCCGCCATGAGTAGGGTTGATATCCCAGAATCTGAAAGGGAAGATTTTTCATTATATGTTGATGAGTTTCAGAATTTTTCCACCGATAGCCTGGCTACAATAATGTCAGAAGCTAGAAAGTTTAAACTAAACTTAATAGTCGCTAACCAGTTTACTACTCAGCTTTCACAAGAGATAAGGGATGCGGTTTTTGGGAACATTGGTACCATCGTGTCCTTTCGAATAGGACAGAATGATGTAGAAAGTATTGGAAAGTATTTTTCACCAGTCTTTGAGGCCGAAGATTTACTTAGAATTCCAAACTTTAATACGGTGGTAAGAACTCTAATAGGTGGAGTCCCAACCCAGCCGTTTTCAATGGCAACCTTACCACAATTGGGGACTCCGAATAGAAGGTTGGCCGAAGCCCTTAAACAGCTTTCATCGGCTAAGTATGGTAGGCCAAGAAGTATTGTTGAAGGTGAAATATTTGAAAGATTAAAAACTCAAGAAACACCAATTCCCAGTTCTTCCCCAAATGTTTTTTCAAATCCTTTTCAGAGCTCTCCTAGTTCGATTGGTGGGATATCTCAACAGAATAACTTACCTGGGAGTGTGCCACCAGGATCTCCTCAATCTTTTAATCATTCAACGCCAACCAGTCTAGGCGGTGCTCCATATCCAGGACAAGCTCAATCAACTCAGGGCGCTCCTCAATCTATGAAAGGCAATTCTTTTCTTGATGAATGGTTAAATAAAAGAAAAAATCAAAATAATTTATCCAATAATTCTAGTATACCTGGGGGGTATGGGAACGCTCCTTTAAGGCAATCTGATGCTACAAATACAACAACCTCGTTCAATAAAGTTCCTTCTAACGGTAATAGATTAAATAATTTTGACACTAACCTTCCTTCATCTTATGGAGGAACCGATCCAGCTATTACTAATGGTGTTGGATTAAATCAAAACACTAGCTTAAATAATGGGCCTGTTGTAAATAACTTAACAACTAGCCCCAACGATAACGAACAAGTTATTAAAATAAAACGTTAATAGAATTAGGATACTCTATTTTTTTTAAATGTTCTGGAGATTAGCTCCATTAGTATCCCTAATATAAATCCACCTACAAACAGTATTATATATATAAAGTAGTTATATTTAATTCCTACAGATTTAGCGAACAGGTAGTATAGGGAAGTTCCTATTAAGGCTATAATAGCCCCACTAAGCATCCCAGAGGGTCTTACAATTGTTTTTGATAAACCTTCGCTAACTGCGCTAATACCTTTATTATGAATTACTTTACTACCAATGCGATCTGGCTTACTCATTTTTCTTCTAACGTGTGATAATTCTTTTTGCAGTCCAGCTTTTTTTAAGTCTTTATTAACGTTCTTGGGACTTTGATTCACATTCTCTTCTTGAGAGGACATTTCTTTTATTTTGTCTAAAGTTTGATCTGAGTCTAAAGAAATATCTTCTAAATTCTGACGAGCTTCACCAATTATCTCTGTTTGTTTGGCTTCCACCTCATTCTTAGATGGTCTTACATGATTGTATTCGTGATTATTCCTATTACCCTCCTCTAGGTGTTCTTGAGAATTCTCTTGCTTTAATTTTAATGATTCGCTCATTTTTATTCTCCTACTGGTACAGTTTCTTTAATTATTATGTCAGTTTCTTTAACCAAGATTCTAGTTCTATAGAAGAAGAACCCAGCGAAGACAGCTATAGCCCCAACTATAAATAAACTTGTTCCGGGACCCGTGTTTGGTAGGGTGGTTGTTGTAACTGTTTCAATAGTTTTTACAGGAGGAGAGGGTAGATTAATGTTTATCGTATTGCCAAAGGTGTTGCTCATTACTAGGTTAAAGTAATTTGGATCAGAAGTAGAGGTTGGAGTTGATGGTATGGGGTTATCTACTTTAACTTCAAATTGTTCTGATGCGGTTTGACCGGCAGCTATATTTATTTTAGGCCAAACAATCTCATTGTTTGCGCTTAATGAGCCGCCATCGGTATAAACTATAGTTGAATAGTCCAAAACATAACTTAGGTTGTCTTGGAAAACATAATTATTAACCGTTTGGGTCCCAATATTTTTTGCATAAAGGGTGTATTCTATCAAATCTCCCGGATTTGCTTTAGTGTTATTTGCATTATTTATGCTTTCAGTTATATTTTTTGCCGATTTACTCGTTTGAATGCAAGCATAAGGATTTTCACTACTAATCAGGGCCTGACATCCCGTCAAGGGTATGGTAGTGCAGTTTGGATATGTCCCAGTCGTACCAGTTGGACAAGTTGGTTTGGCTACTGGATTTGGAAATCCTACAGATGTCAAATTACCACACGCATAAAGCAATAGAAATGTTTGACCTCCAGTGCTAGTAACGTTTAAAGCTTGATAAGTTGAAGTAGTGCCCGGACTATCCCATCCCCAAAGATATCTTACGTAATAAGTGGTTCCCGAAATACTAACCGGAGTTTCTCCCGTTATGTTGTAAGGAAGTCTCCCCATAGAAAATAGCTGATGATTCCAATCTGTTGAATTAATAGTTATTGTACTAGCATTAGCTACCGTATTACAGCTAATCCCGTAATTGGCGAGTATAGTTCCGTAACCGTTCAGATTTGTTCGACAATCGTTAGCTGCTTCTGCCGCTGAGTTAAAACCTCCGTTAACTAAATCATTTGGCGAGGCGGCTAGTGTGGGAGTTGGGGGACTGAAAACTGCAAAAAACTGCACGAAAAAGCCTATAAGAATTATAACTAACGTTATTCGTCTTATGCTTTTTTCCGATTTTATCCTTTTCGAATAAAAATAGAATTTATCTATAATACTGGGATTGTAAGGGAGTACAGAAAGTAATTTTTCAAACATTTTTTATTTTGTTTATGTTTACATAATAATTTTAACAATATTATAACTAAATGCAATACTTAAACTTGTATAATATTAATATTATAGAGTTGAAGATTATCTTAACTTCTAATATAATTATAAATTAGTGGGATTAATCAAAACTTATATAAAAAAAGAGGGTATCTAGTTGGTTGACAAAAAAGATAGTAATGAATATTCTGCGAATCAGATTACAGTTCTAGAAGGTTTAGAGCCGGTTCGTAAACGTCCAGGAATGTATATTGGTGGTACAGGTATTGAAGGACTCCATCATTTAGTTTGGGAACTTGTAGATAACGGCATAGACGAAGCTTTGGCTGGATATGCAACTGAAGTTTCCGTAACTATGCAAGAAGATGGCGGGATTATGGTGTCGGATAACGGAAGAGGTATCCCAACCGAAGTACATCCTAAAACTAAAAAAAGTACCGTCGAGACCGTCTTAACCGTTCTTCATGCTGGTGGAAAATTTGGAGATAGCGGATATAAAGTTTCAGGAGGCCTTCACGGTGTTGGAAGTAGTGTAGTCAACGCCCTTAGTACTAAATTATTTATTAAAGTTTTTAGAAATGGAAATGTTTACGAGCAAGAGTATGAGAGGGGAGTTCCCAAGTACAACCTAAAGGTTAACGGTAAAACAGACAAAACTGGTACTGAGATTACTTTTTATCCAGATGAGACTATTTTTCAATCAATCTTATTTAATTACGAAACCATATTAGACCGATTGAGACATGCCGCTTATCTTACAAAAGGTATAAAAACCTTTCTTTATGATCTAAAAAATAATAAAAAATATGGATTTTATTTTGAGGGTGGTATACAAAGTTACGTTAAACATCTTAACGTGGGCAAAGAAGTTGTAGATGAAGATATCTTTTATGTTGATAAAACAATTCATGATGGACAAGTAGAAATATCTCTTCAATATACCGATGCCTATAGTGAAACCATAAAGGCCTTTGCAAATAATGTATTAAATCCTGACGGAGGAACCCACTTAACTGGTTTTAGGGCCTCTCTTACGAGAGTTATTAATGACTACGCAAGAAAACAGGGATTACTTAAAGAAAAAGAGGAAAATCTATCTGGTGAAGATACTAGGGAGGGTTTAACGGCAATTATTCTAGTAAAATTACCCGATCCTCAATTTGAGGGTCAGACTAAAAATAAACTCGGCAATCCAGAAGTTAGAGGATATGTTGAGCAGGTTATGAACGAATACTTTAACTATTATCTGGAAGAACACCCTGCTGTGGCTAAAAAGATTGTCGGGAAGGCCTTATTGGCGGCTAGAGCTAGAAAAGCAGCTCGAGCGGCTAGGGATAATATTCTAAGAAAAGGTATATTGGATGGAGCTTCTATGCCTGGCAAGTTAGCGGATTGTTCTAATAAAGACCCTAAAGATTCAGAGTTATACCTTGTTGAAGGTGATTCAGCTGGTGGATCTGCCAAGACGGGACGTGATAGCAAGAGCCAAGCCATTTTACCGCTTAGAGGAAAAGTTTTAAATGTCGAAAGAGCTAGATTAGACAAGATGTTAGCTAATAATGAAATTGTTAGTTTAATTAAGGCTTTAGGAGTTGGAATTGAAGAATCTTTTGATTTGAAGGGATTGAGATATGACCGTGTCATCATAATGACAGATGCTGACGTCGACGGTAGCCATATTGCAACGCTATTGATGACATTCTTCTTTAGATATATGAGAGCTGTCATAGAGGGTGGGCATATATATCTAGCCAAACCACCCCTTTTTGAACTAGTAAATCTGGGACGGAAGTCTAGTGTATACATTTATGATGAAAATGAACTAGATGAGATTATAGACAAAGCAATAGAAAAACGAAGAAAAGAAAATCTTAAGATAAACAAAGAAGATGAAAGATATAAGCAGGCTGGCTTCATAGAACAGAAGCGCTACAAGGGTCTTGGAGAGATGGACGGTGAACAGCTTTTTAATACCACCATGGACCCCGAAAAAAGAGTATTAATCCAGATTAGAATCGAGGATGCCGAGAAAGCAGACGCTATATTTAATAAATTAATGGGAGTTGAAGTCGAGCTTAGAAAGAATTTCATACAAACGCATGCAAAATTTGTTAAGGATTTGGATATTTAAAATATGGACAAAGAAGATTTAAATAACGAAGAATACATTCAACCAAGTTTAGAACTAGGAAGTAATCCCGGTAATCTTGAATTAAGAACGGTTGAAAATGTTATGGAAGAGAATTATTTAAGATACTCTATGAGCGTTATTGTTTCTAGGGCTCTTCCTGACGTTAGAGACGGCTTAAAGCCGGTACATCGACGTATATTATATACAATGAATAGAGACGGTCTAAGATCGTCTGCAAAACACCGTAAGAGCGCTAATGTTGTTGGAGCCGTTATGGGAGATTTTCATCCACACGGAGATGCGGCTATTTATGATGCCATGGTACGTATGGCTCAACCCTGGAGCATGAGGTATCTACTCGTAAACGGTCAAGGTAACTTTGGTTCTATGGATGGCGATCCACCAGCGGCCATGCGTTATACCGAAGCTAAAATGGACAAGTTAGCCGAAGAACTTTTAATTGATATAGACAAAGAAACTGTCGATTTTAGAGACAATTACGACGGAAGACTAAAAGAGCCGGTAGTATTGCCAGCTAAGCTTCCCAACCTATTGTTAAATGGACAATTGGGGATCGCTGTTGGTATGGCTACTAATATTCCGCCACACAATCTAGGAGAGTTAGTTGATGCAACTATCGAACAGATTGATAACCCAGATGCTAATCTAGATGATTTATTGAAGTACGTTAAGGGTCCAGATTTTCCAACGGGAGGTGTTATCTTTGGAAAAGACTCTTTGAAGAATGCTTACGCTACCGGCAAGGGTGGGGTTGTCGTTAGGGGTGTGGCCGAGATCACCGAAAACGCCAAAGGTAAAAAGCAAATTATTATTACTGAGATTCCTTATTCTTTAAATAAAGAATCTTTAATAATGAAAATTGCCGATTTAGTAGGTGACAAAAAAATTACTGGAGTTAGCGATATTAGGGACGAGAGCGCTAGAGGTGAAGTTAAAATTGTAATCGACCTTAAAAGAGACGCTTATCCCAATAAACTTTTAAATCAACTATATAAACTTACTCCACTTCAAACTACATTTCACTTCAACATGTTAGCCCTTATAGATGGTATTCAACCAAGAGTTCTCGGATTACAAGACATTATTAAAGAACACATTAAGCACCGACAACAAGTAGTGCGCCGACGAACTGAGTTTGAGTTAAGAAAGGCCGAAGAAAGAGCACACGTTTTAGAGGGTCTTAAGATAGCATTGGACAATATCGATGAAGTAATTACTACAATACGTTCATCAGAAAATTATGATAATGCTTTAGAGAAGCTAACCAAGAAGTTTAAACTTACTGAAATCCAGGGTAGGGCCATACTTGCCATGCAACTTCGAAGGCTTACTGGTTTAGATCGTCAAGAAATTGAAAATGAATTAGCAGAACTTCGTAAACTGATTAAGAATTTACAGACTATTCTTTCTGATGATATGAAGATTCTAGCAATTGTTAAGGATGAGCTGATTGAACTTAAGGGTAACTTTGCTGACGAAAGAAGAACAAAAATAGTAGACAATGAATTAAATAAGTTAAATGACGAGGACCTAATAGCAGATGAACAGGTCGTTGTAACCCTAACATCGGCTAATTATATTAAAAGAAGTCAGATAGCTGATTATAAGAAACAAGGTCGAGGCGGTAAAGGTCGTAGGGGTATGATTACTCGCGAAGAAGATGTAATAGAAGACGTAATTAATGCCTCTACTCATGATTATTTATTATTCTTTACCAATAAGGGCCGAGTGTTTAGATTGAAGACCTATGAGGTGCCGGCAGCTTCATTAAGCGCTAAAGGCGTTGCGTTGGTTAATCTTCTTCAATTACAGCCTGAAGAAACCGTTAGTTCGGTTATAAATATTAGTAAAAATGAAAAGGCCTCTAATTTAATTATGTGTACCGTCAAGGGAGTTATTAAGAAGACACCTTTTGAACAGTATAAAAACGTTAGAAATTCTGGTTTAATTGCGATTAATTTAGACAATGGAGATGAATTGAAGTGGATACGAATGACTAACGGAGAAAACGAAGTCATTATTTCCACCTCTAGGGGTCAGGCTATTAGATTCCACGAGAACAATGTCAGACCAATGGGAAGAGTAAGCAGGGGGGTTCGAGGTATTAGACTAAGAACCGATGATCATGTGATTGGAATGGATATTGTTCAAGAAGATTCGAGTATTTTTGTAATAAGTAAATTTGGATACGGGAAGAGAACTAAGATTAATCAATTTACTCCTCATTCAAGAGGAGGAGTAGGGATTAGATCGGCTATTGTAAACAAGAAAACGGGTGAACTAATAGAAGTCAAAACTTTAGGTGATGTTAATGATAAAAAAGAAGTTATAATTATCAGCAAACAGGGTCAAACTATTAGACTTGGACTTAAGGATATTCCTCTTCTGAGCAGGGCTACCCAAGGGGTTAGAATTATGAGATTAAACGATGGTGACGAAGTAACATCCTTAGCATTGGTTGATAAAGAGGAAGAAGAACTTGATCCTGAAGATAAACAACAAGTTGCTTAAAATAAAATAACTGTTGACAGCGTAAAGTATTCAAGCTAGAATTAACCTTAGTCTTTTTGGGCACTTGTTATTTTTTTCTTAAAAAGAAGTAGTTTAATATTTTTGTAGTGCAAATCAACGTCAGTTCATTTTGAATTGTTTTTAAACAAATTCTTTTTTTTGGAGAGTTTGATCCTGGCTCAGGATGAACGCTGGCGGCGTGCCTAATACATGCAAGTCGAGCGGTAAGGCTCTGCACTAAGTACTTAAATTTTTAAGTATTTTGTGTAGAGTACACGAGCGGCGGACGGCT
>DAHXLD010000012.1 GCA_027371845.1 Candidatus Saccharimonadota bacterium | reverse complement strand
TGGAGTACCAGCCGACAAAGCTTCAACTGCAACAATTCCAAAATCGTCCATATTTGGCATTATAAAACCGAGAGAGGATTGAAATTGTTCAACTATCTTTAAATCGTTAACATCAGTTAAGAAAGTAATAGTACGTTTAGCTATTTTCTCTAATTTCTTATGTTCTGGACCATCACCAATGACTACTAGAGGAACCTTGAGTTTGTTACAGGCTTTAATGGCTAAATCAATTCTTTTATAAGGAGTTTGTCGGCCAGCTATTACGAAACCATGTCGAAGAGTGTCCGGGTTCTTTAATTTAAATCGATCATAATCTACTGGTGGATGAATGACAACTGAATCTCGTTTGTAAAACTTTTTAATCATTGCATTGGAATGTTGAGAATTAGTTATATAAAAATCCGGTCTTTTAGCGGCATGTCTATCCCATCTTTTTAAAGGCTCGTCTAAGACCCTTAGTCCTAATTTAGCTAACCAATTTAACCCAAAGGGGAAGCCAGGGTTCTTAAGATATTCATCCTTCCTAATCCAGTAATAGTGAGTTGGAGAATGACAATAACAAACATGGATTGTGTTAGGACCTGTTTTAACACCCTTAGCCTCAGCTCCACTACTGCTTATAACCAGGTCATATTCGCTTAAATCAAGCCTGCTAAAAGTCCAGGCTCTAAGTAAAGGCAAAAACTTTTTCATTGAAGTCGGTAATTTTTGAAGCCAAGTTGTTCTAACGTCTGCCGATTTAAACCAGTCTATTTTTTCAGGATCGTATTGAGAAGTATAAATCGGAGCTTTAGGATAAAGCTCATGGAGAGCTAAAACCACTCTTTCAGCCCCACCTATTCCGGTTAACCAATCACAAACTATGGCAACTTTCATTAATCTGCCCCTTTATGAAATAGAACAACCCAAAAAGTCTTAGCTAAAATTATCAAATCTCCTAAGAAGCTCCAATTCTGGACATAATAAATGTCTAATTTACGTCTTTCTTTAAAGCTAATCGTTCTTCTGCCAGATATTTGAGCTAATCCTGTAAGTCCTGACTTAACTGCCAGGATCTGATTCTTTTTATCGTACTGTTCTAGTTCAAAAGTATCTAAGGCTCTTGGCCCAACTAAGCTAATATCACCTTTAATCACGTTAATTATTTGGGGTAACTCATCAATACTGTACCTTCTTAAGAATCTTCCAAGCCTAGATATTCTAGGATCGTTTGGGATAAAGTCCCCATTATCTCGATATATTTTAATAAGTTCTGGTTTTCCCATTTTATTAAAACCACTCTCCGGACTCATGTCGGTGTAGGCAGTCTTTAAAGTTCGAAATTTGTATATTTTAAAAACATTTCCAAAAATCGTTAATCTTTTAGTGGTGTAAAAAATTTTACCTTTAGGTTCACTAATTTTTTGAATCAATATGACAATCACAAAAATAGGGGAACTAATTATTAAAAATAAACAACCCAAAATTAAATCCGTTAGTCTTTTTGCTACTCGACCCCATCCAACTAAGGCGGTCTGATGGACGCTAATTATTGGTATTGAATGGAATAAATCAGCTTTTATATTTCCAACAAAGAGCTCACTGTTACCCGGAATAAAGCGGTAGGCAATATGGTTATTTTGGGCGTATGAAAGAATCTGATCATTTTTCTCAGATGACGAATAAAGTTCCGTTTGAATAATGGTGTGTGGCTGATCTTCCGAGAGATCTTTTATAGCGCTCTCGAAATCACTATATGTTTTAAAATGATTTTTCTTTAGAAGATTATTCTTACATCCAACGATCCCAATTATTTTGTAACCAGTTATTTCCGTTGCCGAAAGACTTTCAATTAAACTACTAGTAATTTTACTATCTCCAATTATTAGTACCTTATTAACCCCTATTCCTTTTTTAAATAAATCTTTCTGAATTTCTCTTAATAAGTTTCGAAATATTAAAACAGCTATGGTTGCAAACAAAAATCCATAAATAACAACTAAACGAGCTGGGAAGATGGCCACGTTCACCATATAGGAATAACTAATCACAAATAAAATCCCTATAAAGGATCCAATTATGACGCGTCCAAATTCAAAGAATCTGTTTTGGTAATAGCGCTCTTGATATAAGCCAAGAAGAGCAAAGACA
>DAHXLD010000018.1 GCA_027371845.1 Candidatus Saccharimonadota bacterium | reverse complement strand
GGTAAAAATAGAGCCGATCACATAGTCGGAAGCTATGCGGTTTACCATAAATCAAAAAATCATAATCAATATCAGACGGGTAAGTTTGCCCATATATACAGACCATTAATAACCGACGCCAAAGGCCAGGAGGTTTTTGCAGACCTAAATATTAAGAATAATATAATGTCTATTGTAATCCCTCAAACCTTTTTGGACCAAGCTACCTACCCCGTCAAAGTTGATCCGACATTTGGCTACTCGACAGCAGGTGCTTCAGATTATCAAATCGCTACGGCTAATAACTACACGTCTTTATTGGGTCAAGAAGGTCTAAACGGTAATTTAACTAGTTTAAGTGTTTATGTTGGTGTTATTGTTAGTACCGCACCTTTAGACCTAACTCTTACACTTTATTCATTTAGCGACAATATACTAAGAGACTACACCGCCAGCCAATCTTTTAGCACTAGCTCCGCCGCCGGTTGGCTAACTTATCCAACAAGTCAGAATTACCTAACTTCATTTCCAACGATCTACAATATAGGCCTAGAAGGTTATATAGCAACAACTGGGGGATATAATGCATTTAATATATATTACGACACTACTGCTACAACTTCGGGAGGCATTAGTACTTCTAATACCTACTCAACTCCACCGCCTTCAACCCAACCCGTTTATACATATTCCAATGATCGGTTTTCTTTTTATGCCAATATCTATGAGCCAGTAATAACTAAGGGGAACTTTCTTCCTTTTATGTAAGCTTGGATTATTAATAGTCACCCTATAATCCACCAATTAAAGTTATTGTTGTCTGAAGAATTTGTACTATTTACTATAAAACTAGTACCAGCAATTATTGTTCCAACCGACAGTGTCCCCTGATTAACAGAAGTCGATGTGGCAGTTAAAAATACTAAACTAGTTGACGATATTGCTGTGGTTGAAATTGTTACAGTTCCCGACACTAGAGTTCCTGTTCCGGCTGATGCATTAGTCCCGGTCGTCACTTCGATTTTTCCAAATGTAGTTGTTCCGGCTAAATAATTTTTTAGTGTAGGGCTAGATTGGTATATGCCATAAGCACTTGTGGTAGATGTATCGTCAAAACCCAAATAGATACCATACCTATTAGTTATAACCCCCGCACCAGATTGGCCCTCGTATTCATTAGCGTAAAAATCGTAATGATTGGTAACAGATGAGCCCGATGTAACAAATTGGCCGACTGAGTTATAGGCGATATAAGACATTATCGAACCAGTACCTTCGACATAATTTAAGGCATTAAAGTTGATATTAGTAGCAGTATTTATAACATCAACCGTGTTTATCTGGGTATAATAACCACCTGATCCATAATTGCCAGCGGCTGTGCCATTTTGAGCACCATAGACAAAACCATTTGGTGCATAAGGGTACACATTATATGATAAAATTCCTCGACCACCATAGAAATTATTAGAATTAGCATTACCACTATTAAATGTTGAGATGTAGGCCCCAGAACTAGATTGATTGAAGTTATCGGCTACAAATATTCCGCTTTTGTAATTGGTGTTGATTCCAACTCCAAATGCTATGTTACCGTTATTGTCGGTGGGTCTACCCCCAGAAACGCTCAATGATTTTCCTATTTGAGCGTTCCCCTCACTATCCGAGGATAACATTAAATTATTATTTACTACGATTTGACCACTGTCAGTCGAGACATTGAAATCATAATTCCCAAAATTGTCAGAAGGTGATGCAATATTATCTATAAAGACCGTGTCAACATTATTGTTATAGGCTAAGTATCCATTCATTGTGAAGGCTAACCAGGTTGAACCGCCATTATTAGATCTCCATAATCTTCGAGCCGTTACTGAAGGTTCGCTAGAAATAGGCATTGTTACCTGTATTTGGCCATTGATTGTGTTATCCGTTACGGTTACCGAATTAGATATGCCTCCCCCGAGTGATTGGCCTAGAGCATTTACAAACGTAACCCTATAGACATATGTCCCGTTCGGGACATTGCCTGACCCCAGGTTAGCTAATTGAGCCGAGCAAGCAGGTGGGGCTGCCATATAATCAAAAGTGAGAGCTGATGATTGAAGGGCTAATTTATTAGCCGAATTTGGTATTGCGGTACCAACGGCAATTTCATCAAACTGTTTAACGCCTCCTACTGTCTGATTGGATGTTAAATCTATAAAGTTCTGGGTTTGAGATCCCGTTCCCCCTTGAGCAATAGATAGGGGGGTTGTTAGCCCGTTTAGCGACGTAATGTCCGAGTTAGAGCCCGAAGATGCTGCTCCAATGTCTACGTAAGTTAAATCGATTACCCCTGTTTTAGAATTGACACTTGTTACTGGCGGAGGGGGTACATTAGATAATTGAGTAACTGGTACATTACCACTAGAATCTAATGTAGCTATTCCATCTTTTTGACCCAGATTACTTATTTGGGTATATCTAAGATCAGCACTACTTTGATTTAAAGCTCCAACATCACTAGCACCTAGACTAATACTGCCGTTAATAGGGGTCTTAGAGTTAATGGTAGTTATCGCCCCAGCCTGAATTAATGAACTAGTATTAAGAGTACCGTCATTATTTAAAGATACGGCTAAAAAACTATTTAGAATCTCTCCCCATGTTCCGTCATCTCCTCCAGGAGTTGGTAATCTCGTCATAGAAGTATTTTAACCTAAGCTAGCTTTGTTCTTCAATATATTCATAAGCATTTTTTCATCGATAATTTTTATTTCTAGTTCTCTTGCTTTAAGTAATTTACTTGATCCGGGATTTTCCCCTGTTACTAAGTAATTAGTAGTCTTGGTTATACTTGACTGAAAGGTCCCTCCTAGTTTACGAATCTGAGTTGCGGCTTCTTCTCTATCCATATTATCTAATGTCCCAGTAATAACGAAACTAGTGTTTAATAAAGGCAAGTTTCTGGATTGTTCTCTTTCAAGCGGGAAAACTTCATTGTCTTTAAATTTTTGGAGAAGTCTTTTATTCTCTGACTCATTAAACCACTCGACAATAGACTCTAAGACTACTTGCCCAATTCCTTCAATTTCATTTAAGTCATCTTCTTTGGCATTAACTAAATTATCTAGAGTCTTAAATTTATTAGCTATATCTTCAGCTGTTTTTGAACCTACGTGTCTTATACCTAGCGCATAGATAAATCTAGCAAGATCTGGTTTTTTAGAATTATTAATAGCATCTACTAAATTATTAGCAGATAATTGTCCAAATCTTTCTAGTTTAGCGACTTCACTTTCTTTTAACTTAAAAATATCTGCCTGATCATTTATGAGTTTACTGTCTAGTAAAGCTATTACATTTTTTTCACCTAGTCCCTCTATGTCTAGAGCCGATTTAGAAGCAAAATGAACTATTCTTTTGTAGGTCCTTGAAGGACAAGAGCTATTAGTGCATCTATATGCGACTTCATCATTTTGGGTTAAAGGCTTTTTACAATCTGGGCAAGCTTTAGGCATCTGAAATATTTTTTCTTGACCGTTTCTAAGCTCCTTTAGAGACTTTACAACCTCTGGAATTATATCTCCAGCCTTATGAACTATGACACTATCCCCTATTCTTAAGTCTTTTCTTCTAATTTCATCAAGGTTATGGAGAGTAGCCATTTGAACTGTTGTTCCGGCAATAACTACAGGTTTTAGAATTGCTACAGGTGTTGCAACTCCTGTTCTTCCAATTGATACAAATATGTCTTTAATTATGGTAGTGGATTCTTCAGCGACAAACTTGTATGCTATAGCGGCTCTCGGTGCCTTACCAACCACTCCTAGTTCCTGATAAATCCTGCGATCATTTATTTTAATCACTAAACCATCAGTATTAAATTCAAGAGTTTTTCTCTTGTCTTGCCATTCTTCAATAAAAGACTCTAATTCTTTTAAGTTTTTTAATTTTTTAGATCCCTTGTTTGTTATAAAGCCTAATTCACTTAGGGCTAAGTACTCTTCTTCTACGGTCTTTATTTCTTCGATAGATCTTATTAGGTCATAAGCCCGAAAATATAGTTTTCGCTCACTAACAATTTTTGAGTTGAGTTGTCTAATCGTTCCGGCAGCAGTATTTCTGGGGTTAGAAAATTGTTTTAAGCCAAGTTTTTGTTGTTTTTTATTAAGCTCTTCAAAATCTTTTAAATACATTACGATCTCGCCTCTTATTTCGGTTCGAGCTTTTAATAGAAAACTGTATTTAGGGGTTTCGCGTAGTTTTAGGGGTATGCTCATAATGGTCTTGATATTGGCGGTTATGTCTTCTCCAACAAAACCGTCACCTCGACTAACCCCAGTTTCTAAATATCCATCTTGATAAATTAGACTACACGCCAGACCATCCATTTTTAAATCTACAAAATATGAGATATTTTTCAAATCAACCAATTTTAAATTGCGGGATTCCCAGTCATTTACTTCTTTTAAGTTAAAAACGTCCCGAAGGCTTAACATTCTAGTTTGATGTCTAATACTCTTAAAACCTTCGAGTATCTGACCGGCTACTCTTTGGGTAGGACTATCTTCGGTTATTAAATCTGGATGAGCGGCTTCTAGTTCACTAAGTTCATGCTTTAAACTATCGGCTGCTTCTTCACTCATTAACGATTCGTTTAAGACGTGATAATGGTATCTGTAATCATCAATTATTTTTTTTAGTTTTTCTATCCTGTCTTTAATTTTGCTTGAATCCATTTTTATTTAATTCCTTATACATGCTAAAAATATATGAATAAGCGAAAACTTCTGCGACTAATAAAAGAATCTGTAACAACCAGGGGGCTACAGAAGGAATGGCCAAAATACCCAGTATCATAATTAGCGAGATAACAATAGATATGAATAAAAACAAAAAAATCAATTTTAGAGATATCAATAAGCGCTGTCTCTTAACTAATCTCCTGGCTTTACTAAGGGCCTTCATTGGAGTCAAGTTCTCTAATGAAGTGAGTAATAAGGCGAAGATAGAAGAAGAAATAAAGTAAAAAGATATTAAGGCAAGAACCAGTATAATGGCTGCCCAAATTAAATGCTCGATTATTCCAACCGCAATTCCTCCAACTATAGCGTAATTATACAAAACGAAAGCTATAGAAAGAGGCACTAACTGAATAGCCATTATGACTAAAGTCACCACAAAAGGTATAAATGGAGTCATGCTTTTATAATAAGCTTCTTTAGCATTTATCTTGTGGTTCAGACTGATTTCTTTTATGGTCCATATCAAAACTAAGCTTAAAACAATGAATAGGATTAAACCATAGACACTAGACGACGGATTAGAGCTGTTAGTTGAAGATGAATTTAAGAGTAAACCAAAGGAATTAAAGCTTGAGCTAACTTTAGTTATTTCATTACTAATACCTCCTTTAGAACTTGAAGAAATCGAATTGACACTTCCCGGTGCGCTAAAGCCCAAAACTAAAACGAGATAAACGATAGCGTATATAATAATAATCTTTATAAAGACCTTTCGACCCTTATAAATTAATGATGAACTTTCCTTAATTAATCCAAAAACATTTTTATAATTATTTTTATAATTATCCCTTTTAGATATCGGTAAAGCCTTTTTCTTACTTTTAGCCATTAGACTCCATTGATCTTAATCTTTTTATACGATCTTTGAGGGGTGGATGAGTGCTAAATAGATTTGTTAAACTATGCCCTCCCAAAGGGCTAGATATGAAAAGATGGGCAGTAGCGGTATTCTGAACCTTTAGCTTAGATCCGTACTTCCCTATTTTCTCTAAGGCACTAGCTAAACCTTCTGGATATCTGGTTGCTAAAGCCCCACTAGCATCAGCCAAATATTCTCTTTGTCTTGATATGGCAAGCTGTATAAACAAGGCTACGATTGGGGCTAATATGGCAGCCACAATCCCTAAATATAAAAAGGCTTGATTATTAGAATTATTATCGTCTCTTAACCAAACGATCTGAATTATAATATCTGCCAAAATTGATATTATAGCTGACAACGCGAATGCGATCATACTAACTCGTATGTCAAAATTTCTAATGTGACTCATTTCGTGAGATATAACTCCTTGAAGCTCTTGATCATCCATAATTTCTAACAATCCTGATGTTACCGTAATGGCAGCATGGTTCGGGTCTCGGCCAGTTGCAAAAGCATTTAAAGCTGAGTCATTAATTATGTAAATCTTTGGTGTTGGCAAACCATCGGTGATAGCAAGGTTTTCAACAATTCGATAAAGTCTAGGGTTCTGACTTTTGGTAACGGGGTTAGCTTTATTAATGGCTAGAGCCATTGATGATCCAAAATAATAAGTTATAGCTATATATATTAAGGCCGAAAACAGCCCTATATAAAATATATAAAAGTTGCCATTTAAAAATTTAACAAATAACCAGATTATTAGAGCTACAAACAAAAAGAAAAAAAACATAATGTAAAAACTTTTTCGTTTGTTTTGGGCGATGTCTTTATACATTTTATTTTTTAAAAGTTAACTTTAACTGGTTCAGAAACTTCCTGAGCTTCAGACTCATCAACATTAAAGAATTCTTTGTCTTTATTAAAATGAAGCATTGAGGCAAATAAATTAGTAGGAAATGTTCTTCTCCTGGAGTTAAAATCCCGAACTATACCGTTATAGAAACGTCTTGAGGCTTGTATTTTATCTTCCGTATCAGTTAGCTCGGCCTGAAGTTGCTGAAAGTTTTCGGTTGCTTTTAAATCGGGATAATTTTCTGCAACCGCGAACAAACTTTTCATTGTTTGTTGAAATTGATTCTCAGCCTTTGAGGTTTCCTCTACGCCATTAGCTTTGATGGCATTAGCTCGGGCGTTTGTAACGTCTTCAAAAACAGTCTTTTCGTGAGATGCATAACCCTTAACCGTATTGACTAAATTGGGGATAAGATCATATCGTCTTTTAAGTTGTACGGTTATATCGCTCCAGGCTTCGTTGGCTTGCTGATTTAATCTAACCAAACCATTGTATATAGCGGCTATCGCAATAACTAAAACAACCAAGACTGCAATTATTATTATAACTAGCATTTTATTAACTCCTTAATGTGAATATTTTAATTATATCTTTTTTTGGCTAATTATTAAAATATTCTTAAGTTTTAAAATGATATTATAAGTAAGTGCCAAAAGAAAAGAAGAAACGATTAGACTATTGGTATTACTTAGGGGTTATTCTGTTAGCCCTTATTGTTTATTTATATTTTGCTTTAAACATTTCGTTATTTGTTATAAAACCATCTAAAAATAACTACTCTTTGAGCTCAAACACTTTACCCCTTAATTTAAATTGGCCTAACTTTAAGGAAGAAGCTATCGGAATCAATCAAGGAGTTTATCAAACAAAAGGAGCTCAAACAAGACTCCCAACCGCTTCATTAGCTAAATTAATTACAGCTCTTTTGGTCTTAAAAAAATATCCGTTAAGTGTTGGTCAAAGCGGACCTAATATAACCATTAATCAAAATGACCTAAACTTACTTAACTTTTACCAAGCCAATCAGGGTTCAATATTAAAAGTCTATTTAAATGAAAATTTAAGTGAATATCAGATGCTTGAAGCCATGCTTTTACCTTCTGCTAACAATATTGCTGATAGCTTAGCGATCTGGGCTTATGGTTCGATCGGAAATTACCAGAACGTAGCTAATCAATTTTTATTAAAAGAAGGACTGGATAGTACTTACGTCGGGAGCGATGCCAGTGGCTTTAATTCTTCGACGGTTAGTTCAGCCTATGACTTAGTTAGAATTGGTGAAATGGTTGAAAGTAATCCTGTACTTTCTAGCATCGTAAATCTTAAATCTGCTCCTAATTTTCCAATGGTTGGAACTATTAAAAACGTAAACTTTTTATTAGGCCAAGAAGGTATTATGGGTATTAAAACTGGAAATAATAATCAAGATCCAGGAGCATACTTAGCGGTATCTAGACAAAAAATAAATAACCAAGACGTTAATATGTATACGGCTGTTATGGGAGCTCCTAGTTTATGGTATGCCCTCAATGGAAGTCTTAATTTAACAACCTCTTTGTGGTCGAACTTTAATGTACCTAACTCTCTTTCAAAAGTTAAACTAAGTCAAAACCTTCCTAGCTATAAGATACCTTGGGATAATCAAAATATTAGCGTTTATCCCAATCAAAATATAACTTTTAAAGTATTAAATTCTTCAAAAGCTAGTTTTAAAATTACATTAAATCCAATTTCTTTTAAAGCTAAAAAAAATCAAACAGTGGGATATTTAGTCTTAAAATCTGATCTTTTAAATCAAACTCAAACGATTCAATTAAAGCTATCGAGTAGTATTAAAAAACCACCTCTATGGTGGCTATTACTTCATCCTAGTTATGTGTTGTAGTAGCGGTCGAACTAATGTCCTAGAACTAGTACCGTCCACTTTCTTCCACGAAATATTCCAGTCACATTAGCTGAATATAATCAACCATGCGCGCTATTATCTCAGGCACCAGACGCACCTTATTTCGTAGAGCTCCAGTGGTAATATTGTTATTGATCGACTGCTGTAAGTTGACATATATGCTTCGTATTACACCTTCGGTCGTTACTTCTTTAAGCAATACTGATCAATATTAAAGATACAAAGAAAATAATGAAGAGTCAAAAAAACAAAGATTAAAGATTATTATTCAATTACCACTGCAACACGAACACGAAGAGAACGATTGCCATCCTCGGGATAACAGGCAAGCCCGTAGACCCTCCCGTCATCGACATAGCGAACCTGAACAAGGCCGCCCGCCGTTAACGGTTCTCCTGTAAGCATTGTCCATGTCCGTATTTGATCATGGTTTTCCAAGGCCATTTTATCACTGTCTGGTAAGGTATATCCTTGACGTATAGCATCTTCGTATAAAGCATCATAAGTAGATGATGTCATCCCAGAACGCAAATCGTATAAGTTTCCATCTAATTTAATAGTAAAGAGATCCTCGTTTTTTCTTGACATTACTACATTATAACTTCTTGCTTGGGAGAGTTCTTTAGTGTGGTCACCGATGTCAATGCCGTTACCGATATGTACAAGGGTAAATGTCTTATTTTCTTCTTCCGTTTCAGACATAACAACCCTTAGACTATCTGTAGTAATTCCAAATCCAGATAACTGTTCAGCCATAGCAGTTTTTAGAGCAACTGCCTTAAGTTGCTGTTCCTTGCTCATGGCATTCCAAACAGCTTCACTAGCGAATGGTTCTATCGGTTCAGGAATTTCAAAAGCGGTTCTTGGAGGCATTAGGGCAACAGCTGCATTAACAAGTGCATTATATGCATAGTTAACTTTAATAAACCTGGTAGCGTAACGTTCAGACGCAAGGCTACCCAAAGCACTTGCCATAGATCTAGCTATTTTAAGTCGATCATCAAATAGCTTATTGGCTTCTCGAGCTAGAACTTCAGCATCAATCAAATCATTTTCAAATTGCTGCTCTGGAGTAAGATTTTCCATTATCTTTACACTTTCTTAAATTATTATGATACTTTACAACTTATCATCAATTAAGTCAATGTTTTTGCACTTACTCACTACATCGTGGACACTTTTCTTCGTAGAATAGTTAGACCAAGTGTATCACAAAACTCACTGGGTGTTAGATTATTTAAAGCTTGATGGGGTCTAAAGAAGTGGTAATCATTAAGCCAGGTTATGATCT